>NZ_JARAVK010000093.1:0-33226 GCF_033792765.1 Streptomyces sp. PA03-6a
GTCCCACCGCTGGCCACCACGCCCTCATCCGCCCACGACGGCTGGCTCCACCCGCAGTCCGCCTCCGACGCCGCGCCAGCTCAGGACCCCGGTCGGTCTGGGCGCACCGCCGAGCCCTCCGCCCGCAGCAGGGCCCTCACGGCCGGGCCGACCGCGTCAGGGGGCTCCCGCACCGTCTCCCGTACCTGGGGCCCCGGCGGGGCCGGGGCCTCAGGTACGGGAGACGGTGCCGCAGCCCTCTGACCCCGTCCGCCCGGCCGTGAGGTCCCTGCTGCGGTCGTAGGGATCGACGGTGGGCCCCGACCGACCGGGGTCGTCACCCGGCGAGGCGTCGGAGGCGAACTGCGGGTGGAGCCAGCCGTCGTGGACGGAGCAGGCCGTGTTGGCGACGTCGTCGACGTACAGGGTGATCGCGAACTTGCCGGGGGTCACCCGGTAGCGGGACGGGTCGGGGAACTCAACATCCAGGATGCGGCGGATGATCGTCCGGGCGACCTCGGTGGACCCGGGCTCCGCCTGCACCAGGGGGTACACGAAGGTGTAGTCGGCGTGGACGACGACGGCGCGGTCCTCGCCCTTCGCGAAGGTCATCCGGCCGCGGGTCTTGACCACGTCTCCCGCCAGGGCGACTTCGGAGGGCTTGAAGCGCACCGCGAGCCGGAGCGGGTCGTTCTTCCCGGTCGGCTTGCGGAAGGCCGTCTCGAACCGGGTGCGCAGTTCGCGCTGACTCGGATCGATCATCCCCAAGGCGGCGTCAGGCCGTTCGCCCCGCAGCGTCGCGGGGTCGAGGTTGGTGTCGACCAGGTACGCCTTGACGTTCTTGAGGGCGGCCTTCACCTGCGCCGACGTCATCCAGCCGGCCGACCGCGCCTTCGGCGGGACGATCCCTGCGGCGCCGTCGGCGTACTGCTTCGCCGGGGAGCCGGCGAACGGGTCCTCGAGCGTGGGCGTGCCGGGGAACGCCTCCTTCGACGGGGCGCCGGTCGGCCGCGCGGTCTCCACGGGGAGCGGCGAGGGGTCCGGGGCCGCGCTGCCGCGTATCGCGTCCAGCGCCCAGCCCGGGTTCAAGGCGAACAGCAGGACCCCGACGGCGACGAGGACGCCGACCAGCCCGAGCCACCGGCGGCGCCGGTGGCCGCGCGCCTCGACCGCGTAGACCGCGGGGCCCGTGCGCCAGCCCTCGGGCTGCGCGGGCGGCGGGTTGCCGCGCCCTTTGCGCTTGGTGCGGCGCGCCGCCTCCGCGTCCTGCTGCCGCAGTCGCTCGGTGACCATACGGGCCCGCGCGGAGGGTTCCTTGGGCGCCGACGCACGGATCTCCGCCTCGCTGTCCTGGACGAACCGCTCCCAGATGTCGTCGGGCACGGAGGGGACGTCGTCGGGGGGCGGCGGAGTGGTGGTCACCGGAAGCTCTTTCACAAGATCGGACTGACAGGCCTTTCTATAACCGAACGCAGTTTCCCCACAAGCCCCGTCGGCCCCGGGACCACCGCCTCACCGGTACTCCGCGAGCCGCGGCCGCACACCGACCACGACGAGGGCCGCGGCGATGCCGAGGACGCCCGCGGGAACGGCGGGCCAGCCGTCGAGCGCGGAGCGCGCGGCGTCCGTGCGCACGGTGAAGTCGGCCTGCTGGTCCTGCGCGAGGACGTCCAGGGTGGTCGCGAAGTCCCAGAAGTCGAACCCCACCTCGCCGCGCCCGACGTCCGTGAGCACCACGGCCGCCTCGTCGATCCGCTTGCCGGCCATCAGCTCGACGAGCTTGCGGTCGTCGGCGCGGAAGTGCCCGTAGCGCTCGTTGACGTCGGCGTACGCGGGACGCTCGTCCGCCGCGGCCCAGCCGTCGGGGCCCAGCAGGCCGTCCAGCCGCCGGTTGAGCGCGTCGAGTTCGGCGCGCTGCTGCGGCTCGGCGCCGTTGACGAGCCAGCGGCTCTGCGTGGCGGCAGCCTCCGCGGCGACGGCGCGGGCCTGTGCGAGCCGGGACCAGGGGCGCAGTCCGTCCCGGGTCCCCGCGTCGAGGTCGGCGGCGGCGCCGGTGAAGGAGAACACGCCGGCGAGGGTGACCCCGAGCGCCGCGGACGTGGCGGCGGCCAGCGCGGGATTGAGGACCCGGCGGTAACGGCGGGTCAGGTCCCGCTGCCACCACAGGAGTACGGCGACGGCGACCAGGCCCAGGAGCCCCACGGCCACGGCCGAGCGCACGGCGGCGTCCTGCGCGGTGCGCGACGCCGCCGTGGCCTGCACGTCGTAGGCCTGCGCCAGGGTCGCGACCTTGGGCAGCAGGTGGCCGTGCATGATGTCGCCCGCCTCGGCGGAGAAGGCGACGGCGACCGCCGGCGGGTGGCCCGCGGCCCGCTCGTGGTGCTGCTCGTCGACGTAGGCGGCACGGCCGCTGGCGTCGTCGTAGCGCCCGAGCAGGTCGAGGATGCCGCGCACCTGCGCGGCATGGGCCTCGTCGCCGCCGAGCTGCCGGAGCAGGTCGCTGGCCTGGGCCCGGCGCTGCTGGGCGGTGATGAGCGCGAGGAGGCGGTTGCCGACCGACACCTCGGGGTCGTCGACCGCGTGGCCGGGCACCAGCTGGTTGGCGCGCTGGGCGTCCAGATCGGCCAGGGCGAAGCGGAGTTCCGCGGTGACGGCGGCGCGGTGCGCGGAGGTGTCGCGCAACCGCTCGGCGTCCGACCGTACGGTGACGGCCCCGACGACCACGGCGAGGCACAGGGCGAGGACGGCCACCAGCGCGGCGGTCGCCTGGACGACCAGGCGCGCCGGGGGCGGCATGCGCCGGCGCCGCGCCCGGACGGGCGGTACCGGCGCCCGGCGCACCGGCGGTGCGGACGCACCGGGCGCGGGGGACGGCGGCGCGACCGCCGGAGGCGCGACGTGAGAGATCGTCATATCCGGACGCTAAGAGCGCCCGTGGAAGGGAAGGCGGTACTCCGGCGGACTCCTGGTGACCACGACGTAACAGAACGGAACGGGCGGGCCGGGTCAGTCCGGCCAGCTCCCCGCCGTCAGGAAGGCGTCGATGGTGACGGCGTACGGCGTGACGTCCAGGCCCTGTTCGGCGACCCAGGCATCGGAATAGTACTTGTCCAGGTACCGGTCGCCGGGGTCGCACAGCAAGGTGACGACACTGCCCGTGCGGTCCGCCGCGACCATCTCCGAGACGATCTTGAAGGCGCTCCACAGGCCGGTGCCCGTCGATCCCCCGGCCTTGCGCCCGATGGCCGCCTCCAGGGCGCGGACCGCCGCCACCGACGCCGCGTCCGGCACCTTCATCATCCGGTCGATGGCACCGGGCACGAAACTCGGCTCCACCCTCGGGCGGCCGATGCCCTCGATCCGTGAACCGCGGTCGCAGCACACGGAGTCGTCGCCGCTCACCCAGCCGTCGAAGAAAACCGAGTTCTCCGGGTCCGCGACGCACACCAGGGTTTCGTACTGCATGTAGTGGATGTAGCGGGCGATGGTGGCCGAGGTCCCGCCGGTGCCGGCGGTGGCCACGATCCACGCCGGGCAGGGGTTCCGTTCCAGGCGCAGCTGCTGGTAGATCGACTCGGCGATGTTGTTGTTGCCGCGCCAGTCGGTGGCGCGCTCGGCGTAGGTGAACTGGTCCATGTAGTGGCCGCCGGTCTCCTCCGCGAGGCGGGCGGAGACCTCGTAGACCGTCCGCGGGTCGTCCACCAGGTGGCACCGGCCGCCGTGGAACTCGATCAGCCGCTGCTTCTCCCAGCTGGTGGTGCGCGGGATCACGGCGATGAACGGCACGCCGATCAAAGCGGCGAAGTACGCCTCGGACACCGCGGTCGAACCGCTGGAGGCCTCGATGACGGGCTTGCCCGGCCGGACCCAGCCGTTGCACAGGCCGTAGAGGAACAGCGAACGGGCGAGGCGGTGCTTGAGGCTGCCGGTCGGGTGGGTCGACTCGTCCTTCAGGTAGAGGTCGATGCCCCAGGCGTCGGGGAGCGGGAAGCGCAACAGGTGTGTGTCGGCGGAGCGGTTGGCGTCCGCCTGGACCTTGCGCACGGCCTCCTTCAGCCACCCCCGGTAGTCCGGGTCGGTCCGGTCCACGTCGACGGTGGGCATCGCCTCCGTCGCCCTCGCACGGTCTTCGCGGTCACCCTTCTCGCTGCTGTCCACCTGCGCCGCCTTCCGTTCGCGCCCGTCTCCCGATCATATGCAGGCGCTGGTGCCACGCCCCCCGGAGCGGGCAGACTTCGAGCGGACGAAGGAGGGGATGCGCCGTGGCCGAAGCGGAGTTCACCGCCACAGGGGTGCGGATCGGACGGCGGCTGCGGTCGCTCACCCGGGGCGGGCAGGTCCTGATCCGTGACGGCCGCCTGGTGCTGCTCACCAGCCGCGGGCGGGAGATCGACAGCGCCCCGGTGGAGGACGTCCACGCCCTGACCCCGCGTTTCGCGGTGCGGCGCCGCACCCTGACACGGCTCAACGGCACCGGCTACCTGCTGACCCTGCGCACGCAGGGCACGGCGTCCGCGGGCCGCTTCCTGGACGCCCTGCGCACGGCCCGGGAGCGGGTCGCGCGCCGCTGAGCCGAACGGAACAGCACTCTCCGCGTTCACGGAGTTGCGGTAAGCATCCATCGGGGTGATCCTTGAGTGGCGTCACGGAGTCACTGCAGCAGTCACTCACAGCAATCCCGCAAAGGTGTTCCCATACCATGCGGGCGGGGCATGCCCCGATCACAGGGGCGCGCCCTCACCGCGGAGGGAGTCGCAGCCGTGATCAGCTCAGAAGGCAGTAAACGGCAGTGTGCCCTGGAACTTGAGGCACTGCCGTCCCGGATCCAGCAGGTACGCCGAATCGTCGCCGCTCAACTGCGGTACTGGCGGCTGGACCCCCTGATCGACCCCACTCTGCTGGGCATCACCGAACTGCTCGGCAACGTCCACCGGCACGCCCGGCCGGACAAGCGCTGTTCCGTCGAGCTGAGTTTCGCCTCCGGCTGGCTCACCGTCGCCGTCTCGGACAGCGATCCGCGCCTGCCGCGGGTCCGCGAGTTCGAGCCCCTGGCCACCTGCGGCCGCGGCCTCGCCATGGTCGTGTCGATGAGCGACAGCTGGGGCACGGAGACCGTCAACGACGGTGGCAAGGTCGTGTGGTTCACGCTCCGGGCCGAGGCGACGGTCTCGTCCAGGGCGATGACCGAGCAGGTGTCGGCGGCCGTCGTCCGCAAGGTCGCCCCGCGGACGCTGCCGGTGCTCCCCGAGACGCCGGAGGCCTGGGCCCCGGTACTCGATCGGCTGGTCCCGGCCGCGGCCGAACCGGTGCTGGTCTGACGCGCGGCCGCCGCACCCCCGCAGGGGCACGGCGGCCGTGGCCCCCGGGCCGTCGTCGGCGGAGTCACTCCGCTGCGATGGCCCTCAGTACGTCCAGACGCGCCGCGCGCCGGGCCGGACGCCATCCGGCCAGGACTCCGGCGGCCAGCCCGACCAGCACGACGACCGCGAGCTGGACGGGCGGCACCGCGAAGGCGCTCGTGCCCGCGCCGTCCGACGCCTTGACCAGTGCCCAGCCGAGGAACCCCCCGAGCGCCAGGCCGCCGGCCGTGCCGAAGGCGGCGACCAGGACGGACTCCCAGCGGACCATGGCCCGCAGCTGGCTCCTGGTCTGCCCGACCGCGCGCAGCAGCCCGAGTTCGCGGGTGCGCTCGTGCACCGCGAGGGTGAGCGTGTTGGCGATGCCGAGCAGCGCGATGAGGACGGCCAGCGCAAGCAGTGCGTAGACGAGCGTCAGCATGATGTCCACGCCCGAGGCGGCGGATTGCGCGTACTCCTCGCGGGTCTGCACCTCGGGGTTGCCGTACTGCCGGGCGATTCCTTGGACGGCTGTGCGGCCCTCGTCGAGGGCGACGCCCTTCTTGAAGGCGACGGCGACGAGGTCGTCGGCGTCCTGCACCTTGTGCGGTGCCCAGGCAGCGCGGGTGACGATGTAGTCGCCGCCGAGGCCGGCCTCCGGGTAGACGGCGCGCACGGTGAAGGTCTGGCGGGTGCCGTCGGCGAACGCCAGCACCATGGTGCTGCCCGGCTTCCAGAGGTGCTTGTCCGCTTCCTTGCGGGAGACGGCGATGCCGTCCCGGCCGAGGCCGCTCAGGGAGCCGTCGACGGCACCGAGGTCGAGCACGCGCGTCAGGGCGACAGGGTCGGTGACCGTCAGCTGTCGCCCACCGCCGTCGACTTCGGCGACGCCTCTGCCGAGCCCGACCGCCGTCGCCACCTCCGGCAGCTTCGCCACCGCGGGGGCGAGCCCCGGGCTGAGACCGTTCGCACCCGCACCGAACCCCGAGGCGGTCAGGGCGACGTCGCCGGCGAAGGAGCGGTCGACGGTCCGGTCCATGGTGGCCTTCAGGGAGGCACCGAAGACCGTGAAGAGCGACACGACCGCGACGCCGATCATCAGCGCGGTGGCGGTGGCCGCCGTCCGCTTCGGGCTCCGCAGCGCGTTCCGCCGGGCCAGCGCCCCGGTGGCACCGCGCAGCCGGGCGAGCGGTGCTCCCAGGACGCGTACCGCGTACGAGGCGGCGACCGGCCCCAGGACGACGAACGCGACGACGACCACGGCGGCTCCGGTGGAGGCGAGCCACACCTCCGGCGTGCCCGTCGCGCCCGCCACGGTCGTCGCGGCACCGGCCACCGCCAGCGCGGCCCCCAGCGCCGCCCGTCCGCGCGAGGCACCGGAGTGGTCCACCGCCGTCTCGCGCAGCGCGGCGAGCGGCGCCGTCCGCCCGGCCCTGACGGCGGGCAGCACGGCCGAGCCGGTGCAGACGAGCAGGCCGACGCCGAGCGGTACGGCCATGGCGGTGGCGCCGACGACCAGTCCCTCGTCCGGGAAGGGGAATCCGACGGCCGGGAACAGCGCCTGGAGCCCGGCCGCGATGCCGATCCCGCCGAGGAGCCCGGCGGCCGAGGCGGCCAGCGCCACGGCCACGGCTTCCGTGAGCGTCGAGCCCAGCACCTGGCGCCTGGACGCGCCGAGCGCCCGCAGCAGGGCGTTCTCCCGGGTGCGCTGGGCGACGACGATCGCGAAGGTGTTGTGGATGCTGAAGGTCGCCACGAGCAGGGCGATCCCGGCGAAGACCGTGAGCAGGGTCGTGAACAGCGACAGGAACCGGCCCGAGACCTGGTCGAGGTTCTCGTCCGTGGCCTGCTGACCGGTGATCGCCTCGACACCGTGGGGCAGCACGCCCGCGACGCGCCTCGCCAGCTCTTCCTGGCCGACACCGGATGCCGCGCGCACCTTGATCGTGGACGCCCGGCCGGGCCTCGGCATCAGTTGGCGCTCGGCGTCGGCGCGGGTGAGGCCGGTGAAGGTCGACTGGCCCATGCCGTCCTCGCCGCCGAAGGTCACCAGGCCGACGATCGTCACCCGCAGCGGGTCGGGGGTGCGCAGCACGGTCGTGTCGCCGATGCCCAGCCCGCCCTGCTCGGCCGCGGCACGGTTCACCACTGCCTCGCCGGCGGCCCTGGGGGCGCGGCCCTCGGCAAGGGCGTACGGGTTGAGCCCGGCGTCGTCGATCCAGTTCCCGGCGAGGGTCGGCGGGCCCTGACCGCCGACGGGCTCGCCGTCACGGCCGACGAGTTGGCCCGCGCCCTCGATGCCGGGCGCGACGGCCGCCACTCCGGGCACGGCCCGCAGCCGCGCGACGAGCGCGGTGTCGACGGGTTCGCGGGTGCCTTGTCCCTCCCCGGGGACGGTGACGACGTCGGCGCTGCGGACGACCACGTCGGTGCCGCTGTTGGCGTTTCCAAAGAGCGTGTCGAAGCCGGCGCGCAGGGTGTCGCCCATCACCATGGTGCCGGCCAGGAAGGCGACACCCAGGAAGACCGCCAGGAAGGTGCCGGCGAACCGGCGCTTGTGGGCCCTCAGGGAGGACAGGCTCAGCCGCAGGGACGCGCGGACCGGCCCGGCCGGCGCGCTCATGACGTCACCCGCTGCCGCAGTGCGGTGCCGCGTCCCGCGTCGCGGGCGGTGTCGAAGGCCTTCATGCGGTCGAGGACCTTCTCCGCGCTCGGATCGGGCATCGTGTCCACCAGGCGTCCGTCGGCGAGGAAGACGACCTCGTCGGCGTGGGCGGCGGCGACCGGGTCGTGGGTGACCATGACGACCGTGCGGCCCATCTCGTGGACGGCCCGTCCCAGCAGGCGCAGCACCTCCTCGCCGGACCGCGAGTCGAGGTTGCCGGTGGGCTCGTCGGCGAAGACGACCTCGGGCCGCCCGGCCAGCGCCCTGGCCACCGCCACGCGCTGCTGCTGGCCGCCGGAGAGCTCGCTCGGGCGGTGCCGCAGCCGGTCGCCCAGGCCCACGACGTCGATCAGGGCGGCCACCCACTCGCGGTCCGTCCCGGCACCGGCCAGGTCCTGCGGCAGGGTGATGTTCTCCGCCACGGTCAGGGTCGGCAGCAGGTTGAAGGACTGGAAGACGAAGCCGACCCGCTCCCGGCGCAGCAGCGTCAACTGCCGGTCGCCGAGCGCCCCCAGCTCCGTGTCGCCGATCCAGGCGGTCCCTGAGGTGAGGGTGTCCAGGCCGGCGGCGCAGTGCATGAGGGTGGACTTCCCCGATCCGGAGGGACCCATGATCGCGGTGAACCGCCCGCTGGGGAACCCGACCGTGACCCCGTCCAGGGCACGCACCCGGGCGTCGCCCGCACCGTAGATCTTGACCGCGTCGACGACACGGGCGGCGGTCATCGCTCCCCGCCCTTGGGGAAGCGGCCGAACTGCTCGTCCAGGACGGACAGCCGGCGCCAGTACTCGTCCTCGTCGATCTCGCCCGCGGCGAAGCGGCGGCCCAGTACGGCGATCGGCGAGTGCTCGCCGATCGCGGCCCGGGCGTGCCAGGGGCCGCGGCCGAGGCCCCTGCGCCACGCGGCGCGGCGCAGCACGAATGCGACGCCTCCGATGACGGCGGCCCAGATCAGCGGGAAGAACAGGATCCAGGGGCCGGGGCCCCCGTCCCAGTGGTCGGCGAGCGAGGTCAGTGCGTTGGCGTCCATCGCGAATCGTCTCCTTGGTGATGCCGTGGTTTCCCGGCACTACGAGACTGGTCCGCGAGCGGCCGCCGGTCGTCGTACGGTCAGCGGCACCGCGGGTACCACCCGGGGAGTACGGGCGCTGTCGGTGCCTGCGCCTAGCATGCGGATCATGTGGCGATGCACAGGTCTGCGATGGGTGTCCGGGGGGCCGGCGTGGACCTGGTGGCACCCCCGCCACGGCGACCGGCGCAGTCCCGTGCGCCTCGGCGACCCGCTGGCGCTCGCCGTGGAGCCGGGCGCGGTGCGGCAGTGCATGGGCGTGTGGCGTTCAGGGCGCTGGACTCCGTGCCCCCGGGCCGCAGAACTTCCCGCGCAGGTCCGCCGCGACCAGTGCGAGCAGTGCGCGGCACTGGACCGCTCCCGGTCCGTGGCGGCGGACACGCGGCTGGACGACCCCCGGACCTTCGCGGTGTACCTGGCCTGGTTCGGCCCGGGTCTGGGCAAGGTCGGCATCACGGCGGCCGAGCGGGGCAGCGCGCGGCTGCTCGAACAGGCCGCGATCTGCTTCACGTTCCTGGGGCGGGGGCCGCTGATGGCCGCGCGCCGCGCCGAGTCGGTCCTCGGGACGGCGCTGGGCATCCCGGACCGGGTGGCGACGTCCGCGAAGCGTGCCGCCCGCGCCGCGCTGCCACCCGCAGCCGCACGGGTGGCCGGGCTCCGGGCCCTCCACGAGGCGGCGGCCGCGGTCCCCGACTGGCGGGACACACTGACCGCCACCGGGTTCCGACCCGTCGACCACGCGGCCGTCTTCGGCCTGGAGCCCGACGCGCCGCAGGCCACCGCCGCGGTGACCGGGCTCGCCCCGGGTACTGCCCTGGGCGGCACCGTCGTGGCGGTGGCCGGGGGCGACGTCTACCTCCGCACGGCCGGGCCGGCCGGCGGTGTCCTGCTGCTCGACACGCACCTGGTGCCGGGATGGCCGCTCACCGCGTCGGCGGAGGACCTGCCGGCCCCGCCCACGAAGGCACTGCCGCAGGCCACCGAGCCTCCGGAGCCGTTGTTCTGACGGTGCGCCGGCGACTGCCGGAGGTGGACCTCAGGCGCCGAGCGCCGTGAGCGGGTCGTCCAGCACGGGCTGCCAGGCCAGTTCCGCGGCCCCGACGAGGCTGTTGTGGTCCAGGGCGCAGGCGAGCAGCGGGATGCCGCCGCTGCGCCCCCACAGGCTGCGTTCGGCGACGACGGCACGCAGCCGTCCCGGGTCGGCGTCGAGCAGCCAGCGGTGCAGACCGCCGAGCAGGATCCGGTCGGGGTTGAGGACGTTGACCAGTCCCGCGAGTCCCTGGCCGAGGTGGTCGATGAGGCTGTCGGCGGCGCGCCGCACCGCGGGGTCGTCGTACTCCTCGCGGAGCAGGGCACGGCACTGGTCGGGCAGCGAGCCCTCGGGGCCGGGGATGCGGCCAGCGGACTCCAGGAAGGCGAGGGGGTCCACTTCGACGTCGAGGCAGCCGCGGCTGCCGCAATGGCAGGGGCGGCCCTCGGGGTTGACCGTGAGGTGGCCGACCTCCAGGGCGAGTCCGGCACTGCCGGTGTGGAGCTTGCCGTGCAGGACGAGCGCACCACCCACGCCGCGGTGGCCGGTGGCGACGACCAGCAGGTGCTCGGCTCCCTGCCCCGCACCGTGCCGGTGCTCGGCGAGCGCGGCGACGTTGACGTCGTTGCCGACGAAGCACGGCGGCGGCGCCCCGTTGGGGGCGATGATGCCCGACCGCTCGATCTGCTCGCGGAAGATGTCCAGGACGGGTGCGCCCGCGGGCCAGGCGAGGTGCAGGGGGTTGAGCGCGGCGCCTTCCGGCTCGGCGACGGCGGAGGGCACGGCGAGGCCGGCGCCCGCGCACGCCCGGCCGGAGGCGCGCAGCAGCTCCGCGCCGGCCTCGACGACGGCACCGAGGACCCGGGCGGGGTCCGCGGGCACGGTCATGGTGACCGGAGTGGACGCGAGGATGTGGCCGCCGAGTCCGACCAGGGCGGCGCGGAATCCGTCGGCGTGGATCTGCGCGGCGAGGACGACGGGCCCCTCGGGGTTGACGGCGAGCCGGTGCGAGGGCCGGCCCTGCGCTCCGGCGGGTCCGCCTGGCCGGGTGTCGACCCGGATCAGGCGCAGTGCCTCCAGCTCGGCGGCGACGGCCCCCGCGGTCGCCCGCGTCACGCCGAGTTCGGCGGTGAGCACGGCGCGGGTGGGGGCACGCCCGGTGTGCACGAGCGCGAGCGCGGGGCCGAGCGCACCACGGCCCCGCTCCAACCTTGTCCGAGTCTGGGTCACAGTCCTATTCTCACTTTGTGCCGAGCCTAAACAAAATACGGAGCGTACTCGCCCGGCAAGATCGCGCAAGTCCGCCGCCCCCGTTGCGGCGCCTGCGTGTCGCCTTGACCGCGTTCTTCGCCCTGGACGGATTCGTCTTCGCCGGCTGGGTCGTTCGCATCCCCGCCGTCAAGGAGCAGGTCGGCGCCTCGGCTGGAGCGCTCGGCCTCGCGCTGCTCGGTGTGTCGGCGGGGGCGGTCGCCACCATGATCCCCAGCGGGCGGCTGTGCCGGCGCTTCGGGGCCCGGCAGGTGACCGTCGGCACTGGCGCCGTCCTGTCACTGGGCGTCGCGTTGCCCCCGTTCACCCACTCCCCCCTCGCCCTCGGTCTCGTACTGCTCCTGCTCGGCGTGGGCTTCGGCGGCATGAACGTCGCGATGAACAGCGTCGCCGTCGACCTGGTGGCCGCTCTGCGGCGCCCCATCATGCCCGGTTTCCACGCGGCGTACAGCCTTGGCGGACTGGTCGGGGCGGGCGTCGGCGGACCACTGGCCGCGCGGCTGACGCCGGCCCAGCACCTCGTCGGCGTGGCGGTGTTCGGGCTCCTGGCCACGGTGCTGCTCGGGCGGCTCCTGCTCGGACCCGCCGTCCCCCGTACCGCGGAGCCCGCGGATCCCCCGGGCGTCGCCATGGAGGGTGCGCACGACGGGGCGCGTCAGGCAGGCGCCCGGCGGATGGTCGCCGTTTTCGGCCTGATCGCGCTGTGCACCGCATACGGCGAGGGAGCGCTCGCCGAATGGGGTCCGCTCCACCTTCAGGAGGACCTGCACACCGGTCCGGCCCTCGCGGCCACCGGATACGCCGCCGTCGCCCTCGCGATGACCGTCGGACGCCTCTCCGGCACCGCCCTCCTGCTGCGGCTCGGCCCGACCCGGGCGGTGGTGCTGGGCGGACTGACGGCTTGCGCCGGGATGCTGCTGGGGGCGTTCGGTCCCGAGGTCTGGCTCGTCCTGGCCGGTTTCGCGCTCACCGGGCTCGGGCTCGCCAACGTCTTCCCCGTGGCCATCGGCCGGGCCGGTGCCCTCGGCGGCCCCGGCGGTGTGGCCACCGCCTCCACCCTGGGGTACGCGGGCTTCCTGCTCGGGCCACCCACGATCGGCTTCCTCGCCGACGCCTTCGGGCTGCCGGTCGCGCTGACCACGGTCGCCGCGCTGGCGGCGGTGGCCGCCGTGGTCGCGCACACGACCCGGCACGCGTCCGCGGCCGCCGGAGTCTGACGCGTCGCATCCGGGTTCCCCCGGCGTGCGGGGACCGGACGGCCGACGCCGCCCACGGCTGGGGTGGTTGGTCGGCGGCGGTGGCGGCGGCCGTGGTGTCGGCGGTCCTCAACGCGGTGTTGTGCGGCGTGGTGGCGCGGGCCCGCCGCCGGCGTCGACCCGCACACTGGGTATTCACGGGCCCGGCTGTCGGTGCCGGCTGCCACAATCGCGTCATGGAGACAGCCGAGTTCATCGAGGTGCTGCGACGCGACGGCGCACTGCTCGCCGACGCGGCGGAAGCGGCCGGGCTCGACGCCGAGGTGCCGTCCTGCCCCGGCTGGCGCGTGCGCGAACTGGTCCGCCATCAAGGCATCGTGCACCGCTGGGCGACGCGTTACGTCGCGGAGGGGCGGCGGCAGCCGGAGCCCATCGAGGCCGAGGCCCCCAGGGACGACGCCTCGCTCCTCCCCTGGTTCCGCGAGGGCCACGGGCTGCTGGTCGCGGCCCTCGATGCGGCGCCCGCCGACCTGGAGTGCTGGTACTTCCTCAAAGCCCCCTCCCCGCGGGCCTTCTGGGCGCGGCGCCAGGCGCACGAGACGGCGGTCCACCGGGTCGACGCGGAACTGGCCCTGGGCCGGGCCCCGTCCCCGGTGGATCCGGGGTTCGCGGCCGACGGCATCGACGAGTTGCTCGCCGGTTTCCACGCCCGGCCCAAGAGCCGGGTCCGCAGCGGGACGCCCAGGACGCTGCGGGTGCGCACGACCGACACCGACGCCGCGCGGGACGACTGGTTCGCGCGCATGTCGGCCGATCCCCTGGCCGTCGAACGGCCCGCGCCGGGCGAGGCGGACTGCACGGTGAGCGGCACCGCCGAGGAGCTCTACCTCACCCTCTGGAACCGGGGTGCGTACGAGAAGCTGCAGGTGACGGGGGACGACTCCGTGATCGAACTGTGGCGGCGCACGGCGGCGATCGACTGACGCACCGGGCGCGACGCGGGGCGGCGCCCCGGTTACCCGTGGGTAACTTCACGTGCTAGCGTCTGCGCATGGCACGACGTTCCCTCACACCCGCCGCCCTGCGCCGCGCGATCACCTGGTGGCCGCCCTACCTGTTCTCCGGCATCCGCGTCCTGCACATCGCCGACGACTGGAGTTCGGCCCGGGTCCGGCTGCGGCTCCACCGCTTCAACCGCAACTACGTGGGCACCCACTTCGGCGGATCGCTCTTCTCGATGAGCGACCCCTTCTGGATGCTGCTGGTCATGAACCGCCTCGGGCGCGACTACCTGGTGTGGGACCGTGCGGCGGAGATCGAGTTCGTCTCGCCCGGCAAGGGGGACGTGTTCGCCGACTTCAAGCTGACCGAGCACCGGCTCGAGGAGATCAGGGAGCTCACCGCGGGCGGCGACAAGGCCCTGGTGTGGTTCGAGAACGACGTCGTCGCGGACGACGGGACGGTCGTGGCCAGGGTCCGCAAGCAGCTGTACGTCCGCCGGAAGCGCGACTCCCGCTGAGCGGAAGGACGCCGGCGACGCCGGGCACCCTCAAGCCTGGCCGAGCATCCGCTCCAGGACGGCGCGCTGGACGGGCTTGACCTCCCCGTGGCGCACCCGGCCCGCCTCGGTCAGCGCGACCCGCACCCCGCGCCGGTCCTCGCTGCAGATCCCCCGGCTGACGAGGCCGTCCTTCTCCAGCCGGCCGACCAGCCGGGAGAGCGCACTCTGACTCAGGTGCACGCGGTCCGCGAGCTCCTGGACGCGGTAGGTGCATCCGCCGTCGTCGGGGTTGCCCTCGGCGAGCAGGTCGAGCACCTCGAAGTCGCTCGCCCCGAGTCCGTGCGGGTTCAGCTCACGGTCGAGTTCGCACGCGGTGCGCGCGTGCAGGGAGAGGACCTCCCGCCACCGCTCCACGAGCACATGCTCACTCTTCACGCCGGTCATGGCCGCAGGATAGCAGAAAATCAACACTAGATGTACGCACATTAAATGCGCTTGCATCTGATGCACATGCATGTAGTGTTCCTCGGCATGACCTCTCCGCACACCGCCGTCCCCGGTTCCGACGGGCGCTGGAGCGCCCGGCAGTGGGGCACCCTGCTGGTGCTCTGCGCCGCGCTCTTCCTCGACGCCCTGGACGTCTCGATGGTCGGCGTGGCCCTCCCGTCCATCGCGGACGACCTCGACCTGTCCACCTCGTCGCTCCAGTGGGTCGTCAGCGGCTACATCCTCGGCTACGGCGGCCTGCTGCTCCTCGGCGGCCGTGCCGCCGACCTGCTCGGCCGGCGCCGGGTCTTCCTCGTCGCGCTGGCCGTGTTCGCCCTGGCGTCCCTGCTCGGCGGACTCGTCGACTCCGGCGAACTGCTCATCGCCAGCCGCTTCATCAAGGGTCTGAGCGCGGCGTTCACCGCCCCGGCGGGACTGTCCATCATCACCACGACCTTCGCCGAGGGACCGGTCCGCAACCGCGCCCTCAGCATCTACACCACCTGCGGCGCGACCGGCTTCTCCATGGGTCTGGTCCTGTCCGGCCTGCTGACCGAGGTGGGCTGGCGCTGGACGATGCTGCTGCCCGCGCCCGTGGCCGTCCTTGCCCTCGTGGCCGGCATCCGCCTGATCCCGTCGAGCCCCCGCGAGCGGCACACCGGCCGCGGCTACGACCTGCCCGGCGCCCTGACCGGCACCGGGGCGATGCTGCTGCTGGTCTTCACCGTCGTCCAGGCCCCCGAAGCGGGCTGGAGTTCGGCCCGCACCCTGCTCTCCTTCGCCGCCGTCGCCGTCCTGCTGGCCGCCTTCGCGGTGATCGAGCACCGCAGCAGCCACCCCCTTATCCGGCTGGGCGTCCTGCGTTCGCCCCACCAGATCCGCGCCAACCTGGGCGGCGCCGCCTTCTTCGGCTCCTACGTGGGCTTCCAGTTCCTCGTCACCCAGTACATGCAGTCGCTGCTGGGCTGGTCGGCGCTGCAGACCGCGCTCGCCTTCCTGCCCGCAGGAGCGCTGGTGGCGATCGCCTCCACGCGCATCGGTCCGCTGGTGGACCGCTTCGGCACGCCGCGGGTGATCGCCACCGGGTTCACCCTGCTGTTCGCGGGCTACGTGCTCTTCCTGCGCGTCGACCTCACCCCGAGTTTCGCCGCGGTGATCCTGCCGTCGATGCTGCTGCTGGGCGCCGCGTGCGCGCTGGTCTTCCCGTCGCTCAACATCCAGGCCACCAACGGCGTGCGCGACGAGGAGCAGGGCATGGTCTCCGGCCTGCTGAACACCTCCTTCCAGGTGGGCGGCGCCATCTTCCTCGCGGTGGTGACCGCCGCGATCACCGCCGGGTCCGATGACGGTCACCCCGCCTCCCCGCAGGCCGTACTCGACAGCTACCGCCCAGGGCTGGTCGTCGTCAGCGCGATCGCCCTGGCCGGACTGCTGATCACCCTCACGGGGCTGCGCCGCAGGGTGTCGTACGGCTTCGTGGTCGCCTCCTCCGACACCGCCACGCCGGTGGGCGAGGAGCGCAAGGTCCCGGTGCGGGACTGATCCGCTCGCCGGCCTGGGGGCCCGCGCGGACCACGGTCCGCGCGGGCCCCTGCGGTTCAGCCGAGCCAGCCGGGCCGCACCAGACCGGATTCGTAGGCGAGGACGACGAGTTGGGCCCGGTCCCGGGCGCCGAGCTTCACCATCGTGCGGCTGACGTGCGTCTTGGCGGTGAGCGGGCTCACCACCAGGCGGCGTGCGATCTCCTCGTTGGACAGACCGATCCCGACCAGGGCCATCACCTCGCGCTCCCGCTCGGTGAGCCGGTCGAGTTCCGCCGCTGCCGAGGGCTCCTTGGACCGGGCGGCGAACTCGGCGATGAGCCGCCGGGTCACGCCGGGCGACAGCAGCGCGTCGCCGTCCACCACCGCCCGTACGGCACGCACCAGTTCCTCCGGCTCGGTGTCCTTGACCAGGAAGCCGGAGGCGCCCGCCCGGATGGCCTCGAAGACGTACTCGTCGAGCTCGAACGTGGTGAGGATGACGACCCTGACCCCGGTCAGCGCCGCGTCTTCGGTGATCAGGCGGGTGGCCTCCAGTCCGTCCATGACGGGCATGCGGATGTCCATCAGCACCGCGTCCGGGGTGAGTTCGCGGACCAGGCGCAGCGCCTGGGCGCCGTCGGAGGCCTCCCCCACGACCTCGATGTCGGGCTGGGCGTCCAGCAGGGCGGCGAAGCCGGCGCGCACCAGGAGCTGGTCGTCGGCGAGCAGGACCCGGGTCATGGGTTCTCCTTGTCGGGGACGGGCGCCACCGCGGCGCCGGCGGCGAGCGGCAGACGGGCCATGACGCGGAAGCCGCCGTCGGCACGGGGTCCGGCCTCGACCGTGCCGCCGAGCGCCGCCGCACGCTCGCGCATGCCGAGCAGCCCGTTGCCGCCACCGGAGTCGGGGGCGTGGTCGGCGGTCGTGGTGGCGGGGCCGTCGTCGTCGACCCGCAGCTCGACGGCGTCCCGGCGGCGGGTGACGTGGACGCGGGCGGTACGGGAGCCGGAATGGCGGATGACGTTCGTCAGGGCCTCCTGGACGATGCGGAACGCCGCCAGGTCGACGCCGGGTGGCAGGGCGCCGGTGCGGCCGTCGCGGGTGATGTCGACGGCCAGGCCCGCGCCCGCGGCCTGTTCGAGCAGTTCGGGCAACCGGTCCAGGCCCGGGGCGGGCGAGCGGGGTGCCTCCCCGGGGCTGCGCAGGGTGCCGAGCACCTGGCGGACCTCGCCGAGCGCCTCCTTGCTGGCCGCCTTGATGGTGGTCAGTGCCTGCCGGGCCTGCTCGGGGCGCTCGTCCATGAGGGCGAGCGCCACCCCCGCCTGCACGTTGATGACCGAGATGCTGTGCGCGAGCACGTCGTGCAGCTCGCGGGCGATGCGCAGCCGCTCCTCGTCGGCGCGGCGCCGTTCGGCCTCGGCCCGCTCCCGCCGGTCGCGGACGAACTGTTCCCTGCGCAGCCGCCACAGCTCGGCGACGGCGAGGATCGCCAGCAGCCAGGCGGCGGCCCCCGACACCTGGGCCCACGAGGCGGCCTCGTCCCCGGCGGGCGGCAGCCAGCGGTACAGCCACACGGTGATGAGCAGGTAGGCCGTGTACAGGGCGGCGGCGATGATCAGGACGGCTCTGCGGCGACCGGCGGCGACGGCCGTGAAGTAGGCGGCGACAATGCTCAGGAAGACCGGACCGTACGGGTAACCGGCGGCGACGTACGCGAGCGTGACGGCCGAGACGGCGGCGGCGACCGCGACGGGCGCGAGGTTGCGCCACAGGAGCAGGACCGGCCCCGCGAGCAGGAGCGCGTACCCGAGGTGGCCGAGGATGACCCGGCCGGGCGCGTTGTGCGCGGCGGCCGTGGTGCCGACCACCTGGACGACGGCGATGATCAGCGACGAGATCCACGGGTGGCGCAGGCGCTCGCCACCGCCGTGGGAGTGGGCGGGCCCGGTGTGGCGCCACCAGGGCCCCCAGGGCGGGCCGCCGCCCCGTGTCACGTCGTCGCTCATGCGGCCACGCTAGACCGGGGGGCGGCGGGTCGGCGTCCGGTCGGCGGGGTGATCGCGTCTACTCCCCGTGGAGTACGCGCTCACGGCGGAGCCCGGCTTGGTGCGCCAGGCCCGCGACGGCGTGGTCGAAGAAGTCGTCCCGCGCCTCGACCACGTTGTTGAACTGGCCGAACACCTCGAAGCTGACGAGGCCGAAGAGCTGCGCCCAGGCGGCCACGAGGGAGGGGATCGCCCGTGCCGGCAGGTCGCGGTCGAGGTCCTTGCTGAGCCGCCAGGCGTCGGCGTGGGCGGCCTCCGACAGTGGGGTGTCGGCCGGGGAGGCGGCGAGCGCCCCCGCGATGTGGGCCTGCTCGGCCACGGCGATCAGTGCCAGCCCGACCCGGGACGCGGGTCCGATCGTGTCGAGCGGCGCGGAGTAGCCGGGCACGGGGGAGCCGTAGATGAGGGCGTACTCGTGCGGATGGCCTAGGGCCCAGCGGCGTACGGCCCGGCAGACCTCGCTCCAGCGCTCCACGGGGTCGCCGCCTGCACGGGCCAGGGCCTCCTCGGCGGCGGCGCCCACCGCGTCGTAGGCATCGATGATGAGGGCGGTGAGCAACTCGTCCCGGCTCGGGAAGTAGCGGTAGAGCGCGGAGGAGACCATGCCCAGCTCCCGCGCCACGGCGCGGAGCGAGAGCCTCGAGGCGCCTTCGTCGGCGAGCTGCCGGCGCGCCTCTTCCTTGATGGCCGCGGTCACTTCGTCGCGGGCCCGTTCCCTGGCCGTTCGGATGACGCTCATGCGATCAGTGTATCCACGAATGGAGCGACGACCAAGAAAGAGAGCAGTGCTCTTGCCATGGAGCGACAGGGCGTGCACACTGTTCTCAAGCGAGAGCACCGCTCACGGACCACTCTCGGTCCACGGCCCGCGCGTCACGGAGGAGTCCTCATGTCCGAGCACGTCATCAAGCCCGGCTGGTTCACGGTCAACGTCTTCAACCGCGCGGTGGCCTGGCTCACCCGCCGCGGTCTGAGCGTGTGGGGCTCCCGCGTGCTCGCCGTCCGCGGCCGCAAGAGCGGGGAGTGGCGGCGCACCCCGGTCAACCTGCTGGTGGTGAACGGGGAGCGCTACCTCGTGGCGCCGCGCGGGCACGTCCAGTGGACGCACAACATGCGCGCCGCCGGCGGCGGTCAACTGCTGCTGGGCAGGAAGGTCGAGGAGTTCAGCGCGACCGAGGTCGGTGACGACGTCAAGCCCGAGGTGCTGCGTGCCTACCTCAAGCGCTGGAAGGCCGAGGTGGGCGTGTTCTTCGGCGGCGTGGGGGCGGACTCCACCGACGAGGAACTGCGCGCCATAGCCCACAAGCACCCGGTCTTCCGCATCACCGAGCTCCGGCGCGTCAGCTGAAGCGGACCTCCACCTTCTCGAACCCCAGCGAGGTCAGCAGCTGTTCCAGCATGGCCCGGGTGTTGGTCTCCGCCCGCTTCGCCAGTTCGGTGGACTTGGCCGCCTGCTGGATCTTCTTCGCGGCGAGTTGCTGGACCTGCTGTTCGTCCCCCGGGTGGGAGGAGAAGAAGTCACCGAGCCGGTCGAAGAAACCGCGCTCCTGGGCCACCACGTAGGAATGGTCGGGGTCGAGCGAGGTCCGCTCGAGTTGGGCGTGGGGCAGCGTGATGACGGCGGAGGTCCGGTCCTCGGAGACGGTGACGCCCTTCGGGCCCACGTCACCGAGGTCCACGTAGGCGTCGACACTGCCGGACCCCACGTAGAGCGTGCGCCTGCCGCGCACGGCGTCGGGAAGGAACTTGGCGTCCTTCTCCAGGTCGACCACGACCTGGAACTGGCCACTTGCTCCTTCGAAGCGGCTCATGTCCTGGATCGCCTTGAGCACCACGGGACCACTGCGGTCCTTGGTCTCCTCGGCGAAGGGATTGGGCAGACCCGGTATCAGGTCCGCGCGCGCGACCAGGAACAGAAGTCCGCCGAGCACGACGAGCCCGGTGAGTGTACGCACCCACCACGGCAGTCTTCCGTCTACGTTCCTCAAGGGCATGACGAGGACACCTCCCATAACGTCTCTGCCCCTCAACTCCGCCTTTATGACGCCCAGGAGGGTGCCATCAGGAGGTCAACGACGGTCGAACGACTCCAGCGCGCGACGGGCCAGCGGATGCGTACGGACCAGCTCGGCGAGCGAGCTGGAACCGCGGGTGATCTTAGCGAAGGCGTTCCACGCCGGGGGGAGGGTTGTGAGAGCCGCGTGCAGCAAACCCGGACGCTTCTCGAAGACGCCCAGCATCCGGCGGCCGACGCCCATCTCGACCCCGAGGCCGGCCTTGACGGCGAACGCGTAGTTCAGGGCCTGGCGCCGCGCGTCCACCGCGTCGCTCGCCTCGGCGATCCGCACCGCCCACTCCCCCGCCAGGCGGCCGGAGCGCAGTGCGAAGGAGATGCCCTCGCGGGTCCACGGCTCCAGCAGGCCCGCCGCGTCACCGCAGACCAGCACGCGGCCGCGGGAGAGCGGGGAGTCGTCGGCACGGCAGCGGGTGAGGTGGCCGGAGGAGATGCTCGGCTCGAAACCGGCCAGACCCAGCCGGCCGATGAAGTCCTCCAGGTAGCGCTTGGTGGCCGCGCCCTCGCCGCGCGCCGAAATGACGCCGACGGTCAGGGTGTCGCCCTTGGGGAAGACCCACCCGTAACTGCCGGGCAGCGGGCCCCAGTCGATGAGCACCCGGCCCGCCCAGTCCTCGGCGACCTCCGCGGGCACCGGGATCTCGGCCTCGAGCCCCAGGTCGACCTGGGCCATCTTGACGCCGACGTGGGCGCCTATCCGGCTCGCCGAGCCGTCGGCGCCGACCACCGCGCGGGCCAGGATCGTCTCGCCGTCGTTGAGCACCACCGCGACGGTCCGCCGGTCCGGGACGGAGGTGCCGTGCTGTTCGACCCGGGAGACCTGGGCCCCGGTCCGCAGCCGCGCGCCCGCGTCGACGGCCGCGTCCACCAGCTGGGCGTCGAACTCGGGCCGGTTGATCAGCCCGAAGAGCATCTGCCGCGACCGGCGGGTGCGGCTGAGCCGGCCGTTGAGGCTGAAGGTCACCGCGTGCACCCGGTCGCGCAGCGGGAGCTCGAAGCCCGGCGGCAGCGCGTCGCGGGAGGGCCCGATGATGCCACCGCCGCAGGTCTTGTAACGCGGCAGTTCGGCCTTCTCCAGCAGGAGCACACGGCGTCCCGCACTTGCCGCGGCGTAGGCCGCCGAGGCCCCGGCCGGCCCGGCACCCACCACGACGACGTCCCACACCTGCGTGCCGTCGACGTCCTCCGCCGAACCGCCGTCCTGCGCCTGGTACTCGCTGCTCACGTGTGCTTCCGCTCCCGTTCGACCTGCCGACTGCCGTCGCCCCTGCTCAGCCGCATACTAATCCGCGGGGTGAGCGAGGCCGCCTGTGGCACCATCGATCACGACCACCGGTCCACGAACATCGCGTTCGACCCTGTCCCACCCATCAGGAGCGCCCATGTCCGCCGCACCACTCGCCGCAACCGTCGCCGCACTGATGCCGCGGGCCAGGACCGAGCTGGCCGAGCTGGTGTCGTACCGCTCGGTGGCGGATCCGCGGCAGTTCCCCACGAGCGAGTGCGAGCGGGCCGCCTCCTGGATCGCCGACGCGCTGCGCGCCGAGGGCTTCGAGGACGTCGCCCTGCTGGACACCCCGGACGGCACGCAGTCGGTGTACGGCTACCTGCCCGGGCCGGAGGGGGCGCCCACGGTGCTGCTGTACGCGCACTACGACGTGCAGCCGCCGCTGGACGAGGCCGGCTGGCTGTCGCCGCCGTTCGAGCTCACCGAGCGCGACGGCCGCTGGTACGGGCGCGGCGCGGCCGACTGCAAGGGCGGCCTGATCATGCACCTCACCGCCCTGCGCGCGCTGCGCGAGAACGGCGGGGTCCCGGTCGGCGTGAAGATCATCGCCGAGGGCTCGGAGGAGCAGGGCACCGGCGGTCTGGAGCGCTACGCGGAGGAGCACCCCGAACTCCTCACCGCGGACGCGATCGTCATCGGCGACTCCGGCAACTTCCGCGTCGGCCTGCCGACCGTCACGGCCACCCTGCGCGGCATGGCGCTGGTCGACGTCAAGGTGACCACCCTGGAGGGCAATCTGCACTCCGGCCAGTTCGGCGGTGCCGCACCGGACGCGCTGGCCGCCCTGGTCCGCATCCTGCACACGCTCCACGACGACTCGGGTGCCTCCACCGTGGCGGGCCTCACCGCCGACGCCGCCTGGGACGGGCTGCAGTACGACGAGGGCGACTTCCGCGCCGACGCCAAGGTGCTCGACGGCGTCGAGCTGATGGGCACCGGCACGGTCGCCGACCGCCTCTGGGCCCGCCCGTCGGTCACCGTCATCGGCATCGACGCCCCTCCCGTGGTCGGCGCCACGCCGTCCGTGCAGGCCACCGCGGGTGCCAAGGTCAGCCTCCGGGTCCCGCCGGGCGTGGACGCCCAGCAGGCGGCCAAGCTGCTGATCGCCCACCTGGAGGCGGCCGCCCCCTGGGGGGCCCGCGTGGAGGTCACCCAGGTCGGCAGCGGTCAGCCGTTCCGCGCGGACACCTCCAGCCCGGCGTACGCCTCCATGGCGGAGGCGATGCACACCGCGTACGGCACGCAGATGGAGATCGCCGGCATGGGCGGCTCGATCCCGCTCTGCAACACCCTGGCCACGCTCTACCCCGAGTCGGAGATCCTGCTGATCGGCCTGAGCGAGCCGGAGGCGCAGATCCACGCGGTGAACGAGAGCGTCTCCCCCGAAGAACTGGAGAAGCTCTCGCTCACCGAGGCGCTCTTCCTCCGGAAGTACGCCGCCAAGGCCGTCTGAGCCCGGGTGGGCGGCCGGGACGCGCCCGTCGCCTCTCAGCCGCCCACCGGCACGCCCGCCTCCAGGTTGAGCACGGTGGCCCGCTCCCGCGCCCGCAGCGCCCAGCGCAGCCGGGTGTGCCGGACGGGCGGCAGCATGGAGGCTGCCTCGTCCTCCGTGGCGAAGCGCCAGCCCCGCAGCTCGGCGCCGGGCAGCAGGAGGCGCTCGGCGTCGGCGGCGGGCAGCCGCCCACCGTCGAAGAGCAGCCGCAGACCGCCGTATCCGGGCGGCAGCGGCGGTTCCCAGTCGACGACCAGCAGCCGGGGCACCGCCGGGAGCCGTAGGCCGAGTTCCTCGGCGACCTCCCGCATTCCGGCCCGGGCGGGCGGCTCACCGGGCTCGACGACCCCGCCGGGGAACTCCCAGCCGGGCTTGTAGGTCGGGTCGACCAGCAGCACCCGGTCGTCCTCGTCGAAGAGCAGCACGCCCGCCGCGAGGGTCTCGGCGGTGGGCTCCGGGGTCTGCACGATGTCGCAGGAGCCCGCGCCTTCCCGTATCGCCTCGGCGATCCGCTCGGCCGTCGCGCGGGAGGTGAGCCCCGCGGTGTCGACGACGTGGGCGTCCGCCGTGAGCCAGGGCAGTGCCTCCTGGTAGGCGGGCAGGTGGTCCAGACACCAGGCGCGGACCCCCGCGCTGGCCTCGGCGTCGCCCGGGATGTCGGCGCGCTGGTCGATCCGCTCCCGCAGAACCGTTTCCTCAGCGTGCAGCAGCACATGCCGCACAGTGATCCGGCGGGCCGCGAGGCCGCCGAAGATCTCGTCCCGGTACTCCTGCCTCAGCAGGGTCATCGGCACCACCAGCGGTCCCCCGCCCACCTCGGCGAGCAGCGCGGCCGCGGTGTCCACGACCAGCCGCCGCCACGCGGGCAGCTCCTGGTAGTCGGAGACCTCGCCCAGCCGCTTCTCCGGGAGCATCAGCCGCAGTCCGCTGCCGATGAGTTCCGGATCGTAGAGCACGCTGCCCGGCAGCAGTTCGAGCAGTTCGCGTGCCGCAGTGGTCTTCCCCGCGCCGAACGTGCCGTTGAGCCAGACGATCACGGTGCCCCCTCTTCCGTAGCCCGGTAGCCCCCTACGAATTGCCCGGATCATCGGCGTCGGCAAACGCGCAGACCCGGCCATCGGCGCATACCGGCGGCTTCGGCACCCGCGAACCCGGTGGTCAGCCCTCGTTGGGCCCCAGGGTCGGTCCGGCGACGAACTGCCACCGCAGCAGCATGGTGGTCCCGGTCCGCGACGGCCTCGTCGTCGCCTCCCGCGACCACCACGACCACCACGACCACCACGACCACGCGGTCCGGCCGAGGCACAGAGCGGGGGCCGCCCCACCACCTGGTGGGCGCCGCCCGCATCCCCCTCGCACGGAAGCAGGTGGCCGACGGAATCGACACGGTCCGCGTCAAGCGCGTACGGCCCGTCCGGAACCGTCACCCACGAGCGCGCCTCCCTCTGGGGCACGCCCCACCACACGCCTCGGCCGATCTCGGAGATCTACGTGTTCCCGGCCCGGGAAACGGGCGCGGCCGACCGCGCCCACCGGGCCGTGACGGGGGCGTCGCGACGTCCACGAGGGCGGCACGCCACGACGCGGGAGGGCACGACGGCGC
Source organism: Streptomyces sp. PA03-6a (assembly GCF_033792765.1). Lineage (NCBI taxonomy): Bacteria > Bacillati > Actinomycetota > Actinomycetes > Kitasatosporales > Streptomycetaceae > Streptomyces > Streptomyces sp. PA03-6a. The sequence continues at coordinate 24,557 of NZ_JARAVK010000093.1, forward strand.
GCTCCCGCGCGAACGGGTGAATCTCCTCCTCCGTGAGGCACACCGGACCTCGCCCCCCGGCCGTAGGCCAGGGGAGGGACTGCGACGACCCGGACTAGGCGCCGGTCGCGAAGGCCTCCAGCCGCAGCGCCTGCGCCGCGGCGGCGGCCGCGCCGACCAGGCCCGCGTCCGTGCCGAGCACGGCGGGAACGACCTTCACCCCCGAGACGAACGACAACGTGGCGTACCGGCGCATGTGCGCGCGGAGGGGCTCGAAGAGCAGCGGGCCGGCGCCCGCGACACCGCCGCCGATCACCGCTACGTCGATCTCCACCAGGGTGGCCGTCGCGGCGATGCCCGCGGCCAGCGCCTGCGCCGCGCGGTCGTACGAGGCGAGGGCGAGGGCGTCGCCCTCACGGGCGGCCCGGGCGACGGCGGCGGCGTCGGACTCCTCGCCGTGGGCCGGACGCCAGCCGGACTCCAGGGCGCGCCGCACGATGTTGGGCCCGCTGGCCAGGCGCTCGACACAGCCTCGGCTGCCGCAGGGGCACACGTCCCCGTCGAGGTCGACGCTGATGTGGCCGATGTGCCCGGCGTTGCCCGTCGGGCCGGGGTGGAGCTTGCCGCCGAGGACGAGACCGCCTCCGACGCCGGTCGACACCACCATGCACAGTGCGTTGTCGTGCCCGCGGGCGGCGCCCTGCCAGTGCTCCGCCGCGGTGATCGCGATGCCGTCGCCGGTGAGGACGACGGGCAGCCCGCCGACGCGTTCGCCCACCTGGGCGACGACGGGGAAGTCCCGCCAGCCGGCGATGTTGACCGGGCTCACCGTGCCGCGGGAGGCGTCGATCGGCCCGGCGCTGCCGATGCCCACCGCGACGACCCGCGGCCAGCCCGCGGACTCCCGCAGTCCGGCCAGCACCTCCGCGAGCGATCCCATCACCGTCGCCGCGTCCCGGTCCGCGGGCGTCGGGCGCTGCACGCGTACGAGCAACTCGCCGCGCGCGTCCACCAGGGCACCCGCGATCTTGGTGCCGCCGATGTCCACAGCGGCGATCAGCGGGCCCGCACCGGCGGCACCCGACGGCGGGACGATGGACTCGGCAGAGCTCTCGAACGGCATGGGCGTAGTGTCGCCCTTTGTTGACAACGTTGTCCAGCCCATAGGATCACGCCGTGACCGATATTCCGCGTACCGCCCGTCCCACCATGAAGGATGTCGCGGCCCGGGCCGGTGTCGGCCTGAAGACGGTATCGCGTGTCGTCAACGAGGAACCAGGCGTCACCGAGGACACGATCTCGCGTGTCCAGGCGGCCATCGACGCCCTCGGATTCCGCCGCAACGACAGCGCGCGGCTGCTCCGCAAGGGCCGTACGGCCAGCATCGGGCTGGTCCTCGAGGACCTCGCCGACCCCTTCTACTCCCCGCTCAGCCGGGCCGTCGAGGACCTGGCACGGGCGCACTCGACGCTGCTGTTCACCGGATCGAGTGCCGAGGACGCGGACCGCGAGCAGGAACTGGTGCTCGCCTTCTGCGCCCGGCGTGTCGACGGGCTGGTCATCGTGCCCGCCAGCGAGGACCACCGCTACCTCGAGCCGGAGATCGCGGCCGGCGTGGCCACCGTCTTCGTGGACCGCCCCGCGGGCGGCATCGACGCGGACGTGGTCCTCAGCGACAACGCCGGAGGCACCCGCGAGGGCGTCGCCCACCTCATCGCCCACGGGCACCGGCGCATCGGCTTCATCGGCGACCTCCCCCGCATCCACACCGCGGCCGAGCGTCTGCGGGGCTACCGGGAGGCGATGGCCGCCGCCGGGCTCCCCGTGCACGAGGGCTGGGTCTCCTGCGGGCCCACCGCCCCCGACCGCGTCCGCGCCGCCGTGGAGTCCATGCTGAGCGGCCCGGAGCCGGTCACCGCCCTGTTCGCCGGCAACAACCGGATCACCGTGACCGCGGTCCGGGTCCTCGCCGACCGGCCCAGCGTGGTCGCCCTCGTGGGCTTCGACGACTTCGAGCTCGCCGACCTGCTGCGCCCGGCGGTCACCGTCGTCGCCCAGGAGCCCGGACAGCTCGGCCGGACCGCGGCCGGCCTGCTCTTCCAGCGGCTCGACGGCGCGGCGGGCCCCCCCAAGCGGGTCGAGCTCGCCTGCCGCCTGATCCCGCGCGGCTCGGGCGAGCTGCCGCCGGTGCCGTGACGGCGCGGCGGGCGGTCAGGACGGCTCCTCCTCGACCAGCCCGCAGGGAAGCCGAAGGACTCCAGGGCGCGGCGCCGCGCCGCGCCGGGTCCGGCTCGGCCGCCGCCGTCGAGCACCCGCAGGAACCGGGCGCGCCGACGGGGCGGCAGGTTGTGGAGCACCCACCCGGCGTGCTCCGCCGTCCTCACGCCGACATCGGGGGCGACCTCGTCGTCGGCGCAGGTGTCGAGGGAGTGGACGACGTCCACGACGATTCCGGCGAGTACCGGAACAAACGGGTCGGTGTCCGTCGCCGGGGCACCGTGGCCGAGCGCGTGGCGCGGGCGCGCCGTGCCCGGACCGTCAGCAGGCATGTGCCATGGCGGTGAAGGTCAGCGAGGTGAAGGACCCCGGCCCGCCGTCGTACGCGACCGTCACCGTCCAGCCGCCCTTTCCGAGGTTGACGTACGTACCGCCGCCGGGGCTGTTCTCCCGGCGCAGTTCCGTCCACCCGTGCTCGCGCAGGACCGCCGTCACGGCGGCGTACTCCCGCTCGCCCGCCCCGTCCGCGGCCGCCCAGGCGAGCATGCACTGCTCGCTGGGCCGGTCGGACTCCTTGTCGGTGGTCACGGTCAAGCCCATCACGGTGTTCTGCGACCTGTGTACGCCGGACCGGTCCGCCGCCGCGTCGAGTTCCGCCTCCACCGCGGCGCGGCCCAGCGGAACCGCCGTCACGGGCACGGCACTTCCCGGCCCCGCCGCGAACGCGGCGAGCACGGTGACGGCGCCCACCCGGAGCAGCGCTCGCGTCACCGGCGAGCGGGGCGCCGGTTCCCACTCGATCTCCTCCACCGCGACACCATCCCACGACGGACGGACAACCGGCACGCGTCGGCCGGCCGTTGACACCCCACCCCGTGAAACGATTCGATACCGGCCATGCCGCTCACCGACCTGCCGCTGGACGAACTGCGCCGCTACGCCCCGGAGATCGCCGAGCCCGGGGACTTCGACGCCTTCTGGGCCAAGACCCTGACCGCCGCCCGCGAGGCGGGCACCGACCCGGCCGAGTACCGCGCGGTCGACTCGCCACTGGCCACGGTCGAGGTGTTCGACGTGCGCTTCCCGGGCTGGGGAGGCCAGCCGGTCGCCGCCTGGCTGCTGCTGCCCCGCGGGGCGGCGGGGCCGCTGCCCGGGGTCGTCACGTACATCGGCTACGGCGGCGGGCGCGGGCTGCACCACGAGAACCTGCTGTGGAGCGCCGCGGGCTACGCCCATCTGGTCGTCGACTCCCGAGGCCAGGGCCACGACACGCCGGACCCCGACCCCGCCCCGGGTCCGCAGTACGTCGGCGGGTTCATGACCCGCGGCGTGGAGGACCCGGAGCACTACTACTACCGCCGCCTGATGACGGACTGCGTACGCGCCGTGGACGCCCTGCGCGCGCACCCGGCCGTCGACGCGGCCCGGGTCGTCGTCTCCGGCGGCAGCCAGGGCGGCGGGCTCGCCCTCGCGGTGGCCGGACTGGCCCCGGACGCGGTCGCGGCGGCCCTGGTCGACGTGCCGTTCCTCTGCCACTTCCGGCGGAGCGCGGAGACCGCCACCGAGGGACCGTACCCGGAGCTCGCCCAGTACCTCGGCGTCCACCGGCGCATCGACCCCGAACGGCTCTTCGACACCCTCGACTACTTCGACGGTGTCCACTTCGCGCCGCGCGCCACCGCGCCGGCGTTGTTCAGCGTGGGCCTGATGGACCCCGTCTGCCCGCCGTCGACGGTGTTCGCCGCCTACAACCGCTACGCGGGGCCCAAGGACATCACGGTGTGGCGGTTCGGCGACCACGGCGGCGGACGCGGCTCCCAGCCGTACGAGCAGATGCTGTGGCTGCGCGGCCTCGGACTCGCCCCTGCGGCGGACCGGTAACCGCCGCTCCCCCGGGTGGCACGCTCAGGCGCACGACGGGCACAGGCCGCGGTAGGTGACCTCGGCCTCGGAGACCGTGAAACCGAAGCGCTCGTCGGCCGGGAGGTCGGCCAGCGGGTCGCCGGTGGGGTGGACGTCGCGGACGGTGCCGCACCTGGAGCACACCAGGTGCTGGTGCGGACGGTGCGCGTTGGGGTCGTAGCGCTTGGCGCGGCCGTCGGTGGCGACCTCTATGACCTCACCGAGGGATACCAGCTCGCCCAGGGTGTTGTAGACGGTCGCCCGGGAGATCTCGGGCAGCAGCCGCGCCGCGCGGGCGTGCACCTCGTCGGCCGTGAGGTGCACGTGGTCGCCGTCGAGGACCTCCGCGACGACACGCCGCTGGGACGTCATGCGCCAGCCGCGCCCGCGCAGCCGCTCCAGCAGGTCGCTCATGTGTGCTCACCCGTTCCGCTCGGTGGACGTCCGGAATTCACCCCGTGGACGCGTCCGGGTTCTGATTGCCTATGGAATTGACGCTCTTCTTGACTTGGACTGCGTCCATCGTAGGATCGGTTCCGGCGCCAGCCAAGGGACAGGAAGACTCCAGTACGGCAGAAGAGAGAGACGTGACGGGACCACCGCCGAGCAGCCGCGCGGTGCCGCCTGGGAGTTACGGGCGCCCGCGTCGTACTGCCGCAGCCGGTCCGGGACCCGCTCCCCCTGTCATGCCGCCGGTGAGGCCCCCGTGCGCTCACCGCGACGGCCCCCGCCCGAACGCGTCCGACGGCCCGCAGTCCTGAGCACCGTGATCCGCCAGGTCCGGAAGGATTCCCATGTCTGAGAACCACGAAGCAATCGTCACAGACGCCAAGACGGAGGGTGTGAACGGCTGCCCCGTCGCGCACGGGCGCGCCCCGCACCCGACCCAGGGCGGCGGAAACCGGCAGTGGTGGCCGGAACGGCTGAACCTGAAGATCCTCGCCAAGAACCCCGCGGTGGCCAACCCGCTCGGTGAGGACTTCGACTACGCCGAGGCGTTCAAGGCCCTCGACCTCGCCGCCGTGAAGCAGGACGTCCTCGAGGTCCTGACGACCTCTCAGGACTGGTGGCCGGCGGACTTCGGCCACTACGGCCCGTTCATGATCCGCATGGCCTGGCACAGCGCGGGCACCTACCGCATCAGCGACGGCCGCGGCGGCGCCGACGCCGGCCAGCAGCGCTTCGCCCCGCTCAACAGCTGGCCGGACAACGGCAACCTCGACAAGGCCCGCCGCCTGCTGTGGCCGGTGAAGAAGAAGTACGGCCAGAGCATCTCGTGGGCCGACCTCATGATCCTCACCGGCAACGTCGCGCTGGAGTCGATGGGCTTCGCGACCTTCGGCTTCGCCGGCGGCCGCGAGGACGTCTGGGAGCCGGAGGAGGACGTCTACTGGGGCCCCGAGTCCACCTGGCTCGGCGACCAGCGCTACACCGGCGACCGCCAGCTGGAGAGCCCGCTCGGCGCCGTCCAGATGGGCCTGATCTACGTCAACCCCGAGGGCCCCAACGGCAACCCGGACCCGATCGCCGCGGCCCGCGACATCCGTGAGACCTTCCGCCGGATGGCGATGAACGACGAGGAGACCGTCGCCCTCATCGCCGGCGGGCACACCTTCGGCAAGACCCACGGCGCGGGCCCCGCGGACAACGTCGGTCCCGACCCCGAGGCCGCCTCGATGGAGGAGCAGGGCCTCGGCTGGCGGAACAGCTACGGCACCGGCAAGGGCGCGGACGCGATCACCAGCGGTCTCGAGGTCACCTGGACCAGCACCCCGACCCAGTGGGGCATGGGCTTCTTCGAGAACCTCTTCCGCTACGAGTGGGAGCTGACGACCAGCCCCGCCGGCGCCAACCAGTGGGTGGCCAAGGACGGTGCCGGCGCGGGCACCATCCCCGACGCGCACGACTCCTCCAAGAGCCACGCCCCGACGATGCTGACCACGGACCTCTCGCTCCGGTTCGACCCGGTCTACGAGCAGATCTCGCGTCGCTTCCTGGAGAACCCGGACGAGTTCGCGGACGCCTTCGCCCGCGCGTGGTTCAAGCTGACCCACCGCGACATGGGCCCGGTCGTGCGCTACCTCGGTCCCGAGGTCCCGTCCGAGACCCTGCTGTGGCAGGACCCGCTGCCCGCGCGGACGCACGGGCTCGTCGACGCCGCCGACGTCGCCGCCCTCAAGGAGCAGGTCCTCGCCTCGGGCCTCACCGTGTCGCAGCTGGTGTCCACGGCGTGGGCGTCGGCCTCGTCCTTCCGCGGCAGCGACAAGCGCGGTGGCGCCAACGGCGCCCGTCTGCGCCTGGAGCCGCAGCGCGGCTGGGAGGTCAACGAGCCCGACGAGCTCGCCGTGGTGCTGCGCACCCTGGAGGGCGTCCAGGAGTCCTTCAACGCGGCGCAGTCCGGCGACAAGCGGATCTCGCTGGCCGACCTGATCGTGCTGGCCGGTTCCGCCGCCGTCGAGAAGGCCGCCGCGGACGGCGGTCACCGCGTCGAGGTGCCCTTCACGCCGGGTCGTGTGGACGCCGCGCAGGACCAGACGGACGTGGAGTCCTTCGCGGCGCTCGAGCCGGCCGCCGACGGGTTCCGCAACTACCTCGGCAAGGGCAACCGCCTGCCGGCCGAGTACCTGCTGCTCGACCGGGCGAACCTGCTGACCCTCAGCGCCCCCGAGCTGACGGTCCTCGTCGGCGGTCTGCGCGTCCTGGGCGCGAACCACGGGCAGTCGTCGCACGGCGCCTTCACCACGACCCCCGGGTCGCTGACCAACGACTTCTTCGTCAACCTGCTCGACCTGGGCACGTCGTGGAAGGCGACCTCCGAGGACCAGTCCACCTTCGAGGGCCGTGACAACGCCACGGGCGAGGTCAAGTGGACCGGCACCCGTGCCGACCTCGTCTTCGGCTCCAACTCCGAGCTGCGCGCGCTCGCGGAGGTCTACGCGAGCGACGACGCGAAGGCGAAGTTCACCGAGGACTTCGTCGCGGCGTGGGCGAAGGTCATGGACCTCGACCGGTTCGACCTCGTCTGATCGTCCACCTCTGCAGGACGTCCGGGCCGGCCCCAGCGGGGGCCGGCCCGGACGTCTTCGTGGAGGCTGCTCCTCAGACGGCGGGGCCGCCGCGGCCCGCGAGGGCGTCGAGGTCGGCGCGGGTCAGCCCGGTGGCGCCGGCGATCTCCGCGAAGTCCACGGCGCCGCAGTCGAGTCCGCGCAGCAGGTAGCCGCTCAGGGCGCGGGCGGTGGCGGGTTCGTCCATGACGTCCCCGCCGGCCTTGGCGACGTACGCCGCGAGCCGGGCCGCCGCCGCGTCCAGGCCTTCGCGGTAGAAGGCGTAGACCGCGGCGTACCGTGTCGGCAGGTGCGCGGGGTGCATGTCCCAGCCCTGGTAGTACGCGCGGGCCAGCGAACGGCGGACCAGGCCGTAGTGGAGCCGCCAGGCCTCGTGGACCTGGGGGCCCGGGCCGACGGGCAGCACATTGGTGGAGCCGTCGGAGAGCCGCACTCCCGTGCCGGCGGCCGCCACCTGCATGACGGCCTTGGCGTGGTCCGCGACCGGGTGGTCCATGGACTGGTACGCCGCGCTGACCCCGCACGCGGCGCTGTAGTCGAAGGTCCCGTAGTGCAGCCCCGTGACGCGGCCTTCGGCGGCGTCGATCAGCCGGGCGACCGTGGCCGTGCCGTCGGGCCCGAGGATGGACTGCGTGGTCTCGATCTGGATCTCGAACCCGAGGCGTCCGGCCGGGAGTCCGCGTGCCGTCTCGAACTCCTCGGCGAGCCGCACCATGGCCGTCACCTGCTGCGGGAAGGTGACCTTGGGCAGGGTCAGCACCAGGCCGCCGGGCAGCCCGCCGGAATCCATCAGGCCGGTGAGGAAGATGTCCAGGGTGCGGATGCCGCGGTCGCGCACGGCGGCCTCCATGCACTTCATGCGGATGCCGACGTACGGGGGCGCGGTCCCGTCCGCGACGGCGGCGGCCACGAGCCGGGCGGCGCGGGCGGCCGCCGCGTCCTCCTCGGCGTCGGGCCGCGGCCCGTAGCCGTCCTCGAAGTCGATCCGCAGGTCCTCGACCGGTTCGCGCCGCAGCTTGGCCCGTACGCGGTCGTGGACGGGCGCGGCGAGGGCGGGCGGCAGGCCCAGCACGCCGGCGAGCCGCACCGCGTCGGGGGCGTGCTCGTCCAGGGCGGCGAGGGCGCGGTCGCCCCAGGTGCGCACGGTGTCGGCGGCGAAGGCGTCGGCGGGGACGTAGACGGTGTGCACGGGCTGCCGGGTGCCCGGGTCCCCGGGGTAGCGGCGGGCGAGTTCGGCGTCGACGGCGGCGAGCGAGGCGCCGATGTCCTGCCGGACCGCGTCGCCGAGCGATGTGCGGACCGTCTCGTTCTGCGCCATCGGGCACCCTCCCGGTCTTCAACAAATCGTTGAAGTGAAGCTAACGCCCCCTCCGTCACACCGTCAACGACCCGCGGGGAGAGCCAGGAGCGCCGGAGCCCCGTGGTGCCGTCAGGGGGCGTCACGGGGCTCCGGTGCGTGTGTGCTGCCGGTGGTGTGCCGGGGTCAGCCCTTGCGGGCGGTGACCTC
>NZ_JARAVK010000094.1:0-32820 GCF_033792765.1 Streptomyces sp. PA03-6a
CTGCGACGCTCCGCGTCCGCCCCGCCGACGCAACTGACCCTGATCTGAGCTCACGAAAAGCGGGTGCCCAGCGGGCTCGGGTGCGGCGGGCGGCCCGGGGGTGTCCTCCTCGGGTGCGGTCATCCGGCGCGCGGTCCCGGAACGGCTGGGCCCGATCCCGAACTCGGCGGCGAACTCGTGCACTTGGCGGGTGATGCGCCGCTGGTACCAGGTGGGCGCGTAGGCGCCGTCCGCGTAGAGCGCCTTGTAGCGGGAGATCAGCCGCGGGTGGTGCACCGAGAGCCAGGCCATGAACCACTCCCTCGCCCCGGGACGCAGATGCAGCACCAGCGGGGTGACGGACGTGGCGCCGGTCCCGGCGATCGCACGGACGGTCTCGCGCAACTGTTCCGGGGAGTCGCTGAGGTACGGCAACACCGGCGCCATCAGGACGCCCGAGGGGATGCCGTGCTCATTGAGCGTGCGGCAGACCTCCAGACGCTTCGCCGGCGACGGCGTGCCCGGTTCCACGGTGCGCCACAGGTCCCGGTCGGTGAAGCCGACGGAGACCGCGGTCGAGACGTCGGTGACCTGGGAGGCCTGCACCAGGAGGTCCAGGTCGCGCAGGATCAGCGACCCCTTGGTGAGGATCGAGAAGGGATTGGCGTGGTCGCGCAGCGCGGCCAGGATGCCGGGCATGAGCCGGTAGCGGCCCTCCGCGCGCTGGTAGCAGTCGACGTTGGTGCCCATCGCGATGTGCTCGCCCTGCCAGCGGGGCGAGGCGAGCTCGCGGCGCAGCAGCTCGGGCGCGTTGACCTTCACGATGATCTGCGAGTCGAAGTCCAGGCCGCTGTCGAGGTCCAGGTAGGTGTGCGTCTTGCGTGCGAAGCAGTACACACAGGCGTGACTGCAGCCGCGGTAGGGGTTGATCGTCCACTCGAACGGCATCCGGGACGCGCCGGGCACGCGGTTGACGATCGTGCGGGCGCGCACCTCGTGGAAGGTGATCCCGCGGAACTCGGGGGTGTCGAACGTACGGGTCACGGCGTCCACGCCGAAGAGCGCGGGTGTGGTCGCCGCCGTGTCGCGGCTCAGGTTGTCCCACCTCATGCCGCCTCCTTCGTTGCTCTCCTCCCGAGAATAGAACATCTGAGCGAATAGCGTCGAGGGGGATCCATGGGATTCCCGGGACCACTGTGCGTGACCGCGTGTGACGCAGGGCCCCGGGCGTGCCGTAGGCACCGCCCGGGGCCCTGACGGGGCCGTCCACCGTCATTGCGGCCGCAGGCTCAGGACGAGGTCGCGCGGCAGGCCGTGGGTGTCGTGGAGGTAGTGGAAGTCCTCCTCGTCCAGCGGGCCCCGGAAGCGGGGACGGGCCAGCACCTGACGGCCGCGCTCCAGGAGCCGCCCGAACCGGCGCTCCTCCTCCAGCAGCACCCGGCGCGGCTCGTCCGGGTCCACGTCCTGCCGGAAGTGGTCCAGGGTGTGCAGGACCAGTTCCTGCGGCAGATCGCCGAGGCCACGGGACGGGTCGTCCCGCCACAAGGCGGTGAGGACCCGCCGCACCAGCCGGCGCAGCACGTACCCGCGGCCGGTGTTGGACGGGCGCACCCCGTCCCCGATCACCACCACGGCCGAGCGCAGGTGGTCGCAGACCAGGCGCAGCGATGGTTCGTCCAGTGGCCACAGGGACGGTACGAGACGGCGCCAGGGGGTGAAGACGTCGCACTCGAACACCGACGTGCGGCCCTGCAGCAGCGAGGCCAGGCGTTCCAGGCCGAGTCCGGTGTCGACGTTGCGCTGGGGGAGCGGCACGAGCGAGCCGTCCTCGAGCCGGCGGTGGCGCATCATCACGTGGTTCCAGACCTCGACCCAGCGGTCGTCGCGGGTGGGCGTGGACCGCGGAGGGGTGTCGCCGGTCCACAGGAAGATCTCCGAGTCGGGGCCGCACGGGCCGGTCGGCCCGTTGGACCACCAGTTGTCCTCGACGGTGAGCTCCACCGGGACCCCGTGCTTCTCCCACAACTCCAGGGAGTCGGTGTCCGGACCCGTGCGGTCGTCGCCGCCGAACACCGTGACGTGCAGCCGCCCCGGGTCGATGCCGAAGCCCTCGGTGAGCAGTCCGTAGCCCCAGTCGAGGCTCTGCGGGCCCTCGTAGCCGCCGAGCGACCAGGTGCCGAGCATCTCGAAGACCGTCAGATGGGTGGGATCGCCGACCTCTTCCAGGTCGGTGGTGCGCAGACAGCGCTGCACGTTGACCAGCCGGCTGCCGAGCGGGTGCGGGCGCCCCTCCAGGTACGGGGTCAGCGGATGCATGCCCGAGGTCGTGAACAGCACCGGGTCACCGGGCGGCGGCAGCAGCGTCGATCCGGTGATCCTGCGGTGGCCGCGGTCCTCGTAGTACTCGACGAACGTGCGGACGATCTCTTCTGTGTTCATGGTGGGTGGCTCCTTCGCGTGGAGGGCGGGGAGGCACCGGAGAACGGGTCCGCTCGATCACCGGAATCGCGGCGGTGCGCCACGAGACCACCGGCGAGCCGTTCCCGGTCGCCGGTGGTGAGGAAGGGGGTACGTCAGGCGGCGGCAACCGGCGAGCTGGTCGCTCGCGCGGTCGCGGTGATGCTGTGGCCGGTGACGTTCATGGAGCCGACGATAACGCGCCACGACCGGCGGGGCACGTGATTTTTCGCCGGGCGGCGGCAGGGCCCCGTGGGGCCCTCGTACGGAGGTGCCCCTCCGGGAGGGCGGCCCGATTTCGCGGGCACGCGGCCATGGTGATTGGCTTGTCGGCGACGGCACACGGATCGACGGAGGACGGCGCATGGCACAGGTCGAGGCCACCACTCAGCGCGAGATCGCGGCGAGCCCGGAGAGCGTCTTCGCGGCGCTCGCCGACTACGCGGGCACCCGGCAGCGACTGCTTCCCGAGCAGTACAGCGAGTACGAGGTGCGCGAGGGGGGCAGCGGCGCGGGCACCCTGGTGCACTGGAAGCTGCAGGCGACCGAGAAGCGCGTGCGGGACTGCCTCCTCGCGGTGACCGAGCCGACCCCGGGGCAGCTGGTCGAGAGCGACCGCAACTCCACCATGGTCACCACCTGGACGGTCACCCCGGCCGGCGAGGGCCGCGCCAAGGCGGTCGTCACCAGCACGTGGACCGGCGCCGGCGGCATCGGCGGCTTCTTCGAGCGCACCTTCGCCCCCAAGGGCCTGAACCGCATCCACGACGCGGTGCTCGCGCGCCTCGCCGCGGAGACCGAGAAGTAGCAGGCGGCACAAGGGAGGCGGCCGGCACCGGGTGACGCCCGGTCACCTCCCTTGACGCGCCGCACGGGTACGCGCCCCATGCGCCGGGCCGGCGCCCGGCGGGCGCACGCCGGTGGGCACGTCACTTGAAAGGGTGGATCTGCCGCACTCCGGCGCATCCCCGGCGCCCCAGATCGTTGTCGCAGGGCAGGCGCGACGAGGGGAGCGGTACGCAGATGGGCGGCACCACCGGGACGACCCTGTCCGAGGAGACCGGCACCCTCACGGACGTGACCGGCGCCGGCACGGGCCCCGAGGACCGACCCGCAGCCGTGCCGCAGGAGCAGGGTGCGCCCGTCGGCGGACTGAGCCCGCGCCGGGTGCGTCTGGTCTTCCTCGGGCTCATGCTGACCCTGCTGCTGGCCGCGCTCGACCAGATGATCGTGGCGACCGCGCTCCCCAAGATCGTCGGCGAGCTGCACGGCCTGGACAAGATGTCCTGGGCCGTCACCGCCTACCTGCTCGCCTCCACCGTCGGGCTGCCCATCTACGGCAAGCTCGGCGACCTCTTCGGGCGCAAGAGCGTCTTCCAGTTCGCCATCGTCGTCTTCGTCATCGGCTCGGCGCTCGCCGGCTGGTCGCGCTCCATGAACGAGCTGATCGCCTTCCGCACCATCCAGGGTGTCGGCGGCGGGGGGCTGATGATCGGCGTCCAGGCGATCATCGCGGACATCGTCCCGCCCCGGGAACGCGGCCGGTACATGGGACTGATCGGCGCATCCTTCGGCCTGGCCTCCGTTGCGGGGCCCCTGCTCGGCGGATTCTTCACCGACCACGCCTCCTGGCGCTGGTGCTTCTACATCAACGTGCCCTTCGGGCTGCTGACCCTGGCCGTCATCGCCGTCGTCCTGAAGCTGCCGCGGCCGGCCGTTCGCCCCCGGCTGGACGTGCTGGGCGCACTGCTGCTGGCAGCCGGCTCCACCTGCCTGGTGCTGCTGACCAGTTGGGGCGGCACGACGTACGCCTGGCGCTCGGAGGTGATCATCGGGCTGGGCGCGGCATCGCTCGGCTGCGCCGTGCTGTTCGTCGTGGTGGAACGGTTCGCCGTCGAACCCATCATCCCGCTGCGCCTCTTCCGGGACGGCATCTTCACCGTCTCGGCCCTCATCGGGGCCGTCGTCGGCGTCGGCCTCTTCGGCGCCGCCAGCTACCTGCCCACGTTCCTGCAGATGGTGAACGGCGTCAGCGCCACCGAGTCCGGGCTGCTGATGCTGCCCATGATGCTGGGCGTCGTCCTGGCCTCCGTGGTCTCCGGCCAGTTGATCAGCCGTACCGGACGCTACAGGGTGTTCCCGCTCGCCGGCGGGGCGCTCTCGGTGGCCGGCATGTGGCTGCTGTCGCTGCTGGAGACCGACACCCCGCGCGTGGAGTACAGCGTCTACATGGGTGTGCTGGGGCTGGGCATCGGCCTCGTCCTGCCGGTGCTGATCCTCGCCGTGCAGAACTCCGTGCGGCCCGCCGACCTCGGAGCCGCCACCAGCGCCAACAACTACTTCCGGCAGATCGGCGGCTCGGTGGGGGCGGCCGTCTTCGGCACCCTGTTCGCCAACCGGCTCGCCGACGGGCTCGCCGACCGGCTGCCGCGCGGCGTCGACCTGCCGGACCCCCAGTCGATCACGCCGCAGATGGTGCACGCGATGCCGGCACCGCTGCGCGAGGCCTATGTGCGGGCGTACGCCGAGGCCATGCCGCGCATCTTCCTCTACCTGGTGCCGGTACTCGCCCTCGGCTTCCTGCTCGCCTTCCTGCTCAAGGAGAAACCCCTGGTGACCCAGCACGTCCCCACCGCCCGCAAGGCCGACACCGTCGGCGTCGGCGTCCCGGTGTGCGGCACCGTCCAGCACGCCGACGGCAGCACCGTAGGCCGGGCGGCCCTCACCCTCATCGATGTGACCGGCCGCCAGATCGGGCGTGGCGCCACAGGTGAGGACGGACGTTACGCGCTGAGCACCCCGGGCAGCGGCAGTTACGTCCTGATCGCCGCCGCCGGGGGGCACCAGCCGCAGGCCGTCAGCGTGACCGTCGGGGAACGCCCCGTCGAGCTCGACGTGGTGCTCGGCGGCGCCGGGCGGCTCGCCGGCACGGTGCGCACCGCCGACGGCACGGCCGTACGGGAGGCCACCGTCACCCTCACCGACTCCCGCGGCGACGTGGTGGCGACCACCCGTACCGGCAGGGAGGGCGACTACGTCTTGAGTGACCTCGTCGCGGGGGAGTACACGCTCGCCGCGAACGCCCCCGCCTACCGGCCCGCGGCGCTCCCCGTGTCGGTGCACGCGGCCCGGGAGACCCGGCAGGACGTCGAACTCGCGGGCGGCGCGATGCTGCGCGGCACCGTGCGCGGCCCGGGCGGCAGCCCCGTCGAGGACGCGCGGGTCACCCTGCTGGACGCGGCGGGCAACGTCCTGGACACCGTGACGACCGGCCCCGACGGCGTCTTCCGCTTCGTCGACCTGGCCGCGGGCGAGTACACCGTCGTGGCCTCGGGGTATCCGCCGGTGGCCACCGTGCTGCGGCTCAGCGGCGGTGAGCGCACCGAGCGCGACGTGCACCTGGGCCACGAGGACTGACCTGCCCCTGACGGCCCCTCAGTGCCGGGGCGTGCGCCCGCGCATGTCCCGGCGCATCCACGGCCCTCCGCGGGGCGCACACCGGATTCGTCCAATGCCCTACGCGGCACCCGGTGTCGGTCGTACCGTGGTTGCGGAGCCGCAGATCTTGCGCCGGGGGCCGACCACCTCCGCGCCTCGGTCGGGATCCGGGCGCCGCAGGGGAAGGAGCCGCCCGCGTCATGCAACGTCGCACTCCGCCGGGGGAGGGGAGCCGCGCCGCGCTGCCGGAGCAGCGGACCGGACTCTCCGGACGCGTCCCGCTCGCCGTGGTCGTGGTCGACGGCGACGGGCTCGTCTCGCACTGGAGCACGGGCGCCCGCAAGCTCTTCGGGCCCACCCGGGAGGAGGCCGTCGGCCGCCCGGCCGTCGACCTGCTGCCGGTCTCCGGCGCGCTCGGCGAGGAGCCCGGCCCGGACGGACCCGAGGCGCCGCCCGGGGCCGACCTCGACGCCACGCTCAGCGGCGGGACCTCCTACCCGACCGCCGGCCTTGCGCGGCTCAACCAGGGGCCCGACCCCGACCCCCTCGGCCTCCCCGGCGACGTCCTGTGGTGGGCCTACCCGCTGGTCGGCCCGGGTCCCGAGCGCCTGCTCGTGCTGGCCGCCGACACCGCCCTGGTGCACGGCGAGGACGACTCCCCTCCCGGGGAGTCCGAGCGGGTCGCGCCCGGCTTCGCCCTGCACACCGAGTTCCCCGGCGCGGACGGGCTCGCCAAGCGGCTCCCCGAGATCCTGCCCAGCATGAGCGTCGCCGAGAGCGGCCGCATCGTCTCCCAGGTGCTGGAACTCGGCTACCCCGTCCTGGAGATCAGCCGGCACGACCGGGTGCCCGTCACCCCCGACTGGGGCGTGCCCCGACGGGACGAGCGCAGGGCCCGCAGGCGGCGTGCCGCCCGTGAGTCCGCCACCGACCCGCGCGCCGTCGTGTCCGAGGAGCCCGAACCCGACCTGGAGTACGCCGCCGTCCGCGAGCGCCTGGAGTTCCTCAACGAGGTCAGCGGGCGCATCGGCAGCTCCCTGGACCTGACCCGCACGATCAGGGAGGTCAGCGCCGCCGTCGTACCGCGCTTCACCGATGTCGCGGGTACCTACCTGCGCGAACAGGTGCCGGCGGGCGAGGGCTTCCCCGACGGCCCGCCCGACGTCACCACCATGTGGTACCGGGTCGCCCTGGAGCACACCGACGAGCCAGGCCGCTGGGACGACGTCGTACCGGTCGGCGAGTCCATGCCGTTCCCCGAGCACACCCCGTTCTTCCAGTGCATGACGAGCGGTCAGCCGGTGCTGGTGCCCAGGATCACCGAACCCATGGGCGAGGCGATCGCCTCGCAGTTCGAGAAGCGCGACATCCGGCCGTTGATCACCGGGCGGTCGATGCTGGTCGTGCCGCTGAAGGCGCGCAACGTCGTCCTCGGGTTCATGATCCTGCTGCGGCACGGCGAGCGTCCGCCGTTCAACGACATGGACCGTGTGACGGGCGCCGAACTGGCCGCCCGCGCCGGGCTCGTCCTGGACAACGCCCGCATGTACACGTACCAGGAGAACGTCGCCGACACGCTGCAGGACAGCATGCTGCCGCAGATCACCCCGCGCATGCCGGGGTGCGACGTGGCGACCCGCTACCTGCCCGGCACCCGGCGGGGCCGGGTCGGCGGCGACTGGTTCGACACCATCAAGCTGCCCGGCTCCCGGCTCGCCCTCGTCGTGGGCGACGTCATGGGGCACGGGCTCAACGCCGCCGCGATGATGGGCCAGTTGCGCACCGCCGTGCAGACCATGGCCGCGCTGGACATGCCGCCGGCGCAACTGCTGCGCAACCTCGACGACCTGGCGCAGCGCCTCGGCGAGCACTACCTCGCCACCTGCCTGTACGCCGTGTACGACCCGATCCGGTCCGAGCTGCTCATCGCCAACGCGGGACACATCCCGCCCGTGCTGGTGCGCGCCGAGGACGGCCGCAGCGTGCTGCTCGACGTCCCGACGGGTGCCCCGATCGGCATCGGAGGGGTGCCCTTCGAGACGGTCAAGGTCGCCGTCGGCCCGGGCGACCGGCTCGTGCTGTGCACGGACGGGCTGGTCGAGGTACGCGGCCAGGACATCGGGGCCGGTCTCGCCGCGCTGTGCGAGAGCGCCGCGCATCCCGCGGCCTCGATGGACGACGCCTGCGACACGATCATCCGCGCCCTCAACCCGCCGGGCGGCCGCAAGGACGACGTCGCCCTGCTGATGGCCCGGCTCAACGGCATCGCCCGAGAGGACGTCGTCACCTGGCAGCTCGCCCTCGACCCCCGCGAAGTGGGCAGGGCCCGGATCCTGACCCGGGGCGCCCTGGAGGGCTGGGGGCTGGAGGAGGCGGCGGAGGCGGCCGAGCTGATGGTCGGCGAGGTGGTCACCAACGCCGTCCGGCACGCGCACTCCCGGCACGTGGAGCTGCGCCTGGTGCGTACGGACGCGCTGCTGTGCGAGGTCTCGGACGACGACCACGCCGTGCCCGTCCTGCTCGGCGCCGGACCCGAGGACGAGTCGGGGCGGGGGCTGCGGATCGTGAGCCGGCTGGCGCGGGAGTGGGGCGCGAGCCGTACGGCGCAGGGCAAGACGGTCTGGTTCGAGCAGGCGCTGCCGTGGCGGCGGACCGGCGGACGCGGCGGCGGGGCCCCGGCCGGGCCTCGGACGTAGCGAACACGAGGTCACGACTTCCCCCGGACACTTGCCCTCGCCGACGGCCGCCGGTAGCACGGACGCTGACGGGGCTTCGGCCGCGCGGCCGGGCACGGTCCGCGGCGACGGAAACGTGGACCTGGGGAGATCGCATGGACGTCACCGGCACGAACCTGCAGGCGTGGGAGGGCTTCTGGCGCGACGCCCCCGGAGAGCCGGGGGCGGTGTTCTGGGACGCGGAGGCGGAGGTCACCGCGGCGGCCCATCTCCCGTTCCTCGAGGCGTACTTCGACCCGTCGCTGCCGGTCGTCGACCTCGGCTGCGGCAACGGCACCCAGACCCGCTTCCTCGCCAAGCACTACGGCCGGGCCGTCGGGGTGGACCTCGCGGCGGCCGCGATCGGCCACGCGCGGCACCAGGACCCGGGCGGTGTCGCCGAGTACCGGCAGCTCGACGCGGCCGACCCCAAGGCGGTCCGGCGATTGAGCGAGGAGCTGGGCGAGGCGAACGTGTACATGCGCGGAGTGCTCCACCAGTGCCTGCCGGAGGAGCGCGCACCGCTGGTGCAGGGCATCGCCGTGCTGACCGGCGGGCGCGGCCGGGCGTTCGCGGACGAACTCGCGGCGTCGGCGAAGGACGTGCTGGCGGGTTTCGCCCAGGGGCCGGGCGGGCCGCCCGCCAAGCTCGCGGCGGTCTTCTCGCACGGGATCGCGCCGGCCGCGATGCCCGACGAGACCGTCCCGGAGCTCTTCCGCGCGGCGGGGATGGAGGTGCTCGCACGCGGTGAGGCCGCTCTCGTGACGACGGAGCGGCGGGCGGACGGCACGCGGCTCGAGGTACCGACGAACTGGCTGGTGGCAGGGGGTGCAGGCTGACCGCCATCGGTCTGGGCCACTGAAGTTTTCCACAGGCGGGGCGGGGGCCTGGTGTGCCGCGGTGACTTTGCGTAACGTTCCATGCCATGAAGATCCTGATCAGCGCGGACATGGAGGGCGCCACCGGGGTGACCTGGCCCGGTGACGTCTTGCCCGGCACGGAGGGCTGGCAGCGGTTCCGGCATCTGTTCACCTCGGACGTGAACGCCGCGATCGCCGGCTTCTTCGACGGCGGCGCCGACGAGGTCCTGGTCAACGAGGCCCACTGGTCCATGCGGAACCTGCTGCTGGAGCAGTTGGACGAGCGGGCCCGGATGGTCACCGGGCGGCACAAGGACCTGTCGATGGTCGAGGGCGTGCAGCACGGCGACGTGGATGGCATCGCCTTCGTCGGCTTCCACACGGGTGCGGGGACGGAAGGGGTGCTCGCCCACACCTACCTCCCCAACTCGATCACCGGCGTGTGGGTCAACGGCAGTCCGCCGGCGAGCGAGGGCCGACTGAACGCGCTGGTGGCCGCCGAGTACGGGGTGCCCGTCGTGCTGGTCACGGGGGACGACCGGACCGGCCTCGACGCCCGCGACTACGCGCCGGCGGCGCGGACGGTCGCCGTCAAGGACTACGTGTCGCGGTACGCGGCCGTGTGCCGGCCGCCGGCCCGCACGGCGGCGGACATCCGCTCCGCCGCGAAGGACGCGACCTCGCTCGCCGTGCGCCACGAGCCGGCGCGGGGCGGGCCGTTCACGATCGAGGTCGAGTTCGACGCGGAGCATCTGGCGGGGGCCGCCGCGATCGTGCCCGGTGTGGAGCGCACGGGCGAGCGCCGCGTCACGTACACGTCACCGACCATGTACGAGGGGATCCGCTGCTACAAGGCCGTGACCACCCTCGTCTCGACAGCTGTGGAGGAGCAGTATGGCTGACACCCTGGCACTGGACGAGGCGGTCCGCTTCACCTCGGAGCTGATCCGGATCGACACCACCAACCGCGGCGGCGGTGACGGCAACGAGCGTCCGGCGGCGGAGCACGCCGCGCGGCTGCTCGACGAGGCCGGGATCGAGGCCCGCATCCTGGAGTCCGCACCGGGACGGGCCAACGTCGTGGCGCGGATCGAGGGTGCCCCACGCGCCGGGAACGGACAGGGCGCGCTGCTGGTCCACGGCCACCTGGACGTCGTGCCCGCCCAGGCGGAGGACTGGAGCGTGCACCCCTTCTCCGGCGAGGTACGGGACGGAGTCGTCTGGGGCCGCGGCGCAGTCGACATGAAGGGCACGGTGGCGATGGTGCTGGCCACCGTGCGCTCCTGGGCCCGCAGGGGTCTGCGCCCCGAGCGGGACATCGTGCTCGCGCTGACGGCCGACGAGGAGGACAGCGCCACCTACGGGGCGACCTACCTCGTCGAGCAGCACGCCGAACTGTTCCGCGACTGCACCGAGGGCATCAGCGAGTCCGGGGGCTTCACCTTCCACGCCGGGCCCGGACTGCGGCTGTACCCCGTGGCGGCCGGGGAACGCGGCACCGCATGGCTGAAGCTCACGGCGCACGGCAGGGCGGGGCACGGCTCCAAGGTCAACCCGGCCAACGCGGTGACCCGGCTCGCCGCGGCCGTCTCCCGCATCGGTGAGCACCGCTGGCCGGTGCGGATCGTCCCCACGGTGCGGGCGGCGCTGACCGAACTGGCCGCGCTGCACGAGGTCGAGCCCGACTTCGACGACGTGGACACCCTGCTGACCAAGCTGGGCACCGCCGCCGCCCTGGTGGAACCGGTGATCCGCAACAGCGCCAACCCGACCGTGCTCGAGGCCGGCTACAAGGTCAACGTCATCCCGGGCAGCGCGGTCGCCTACGTCGACGGCCGGGTCCTGCCGGGCGGCGACGAGGAGTTCACGACCACCATGGACGAGCTCACCGGCCCGGACGTCGAGTGGGAGTTCCACCACCGCGAGATCCCGCTGGAGGCCCCCTTGGACGCGCCGGTCTACGCCGCGATGCGGGAGGCCCTGATCCACTTCGACCCGGATGCCCACGTCGTGCCCTACGTGATGGGCGGCGGCACCGACGCCAAGCAGTTCTCGCGGCTCGGCATCACGGGGTACGGCTTCTCCCCGCTGAAGCTCCCCGAGGGTTACGACTACGCGGGGATGTACCACGGCGTCGACGAGCGGGTCCCGGTGGAGGGGCTGCACTTCGGCGTCCGCGTACTCGACCGGTTCATGCTGGGCCGGCAGGACACGACCGACGGAGTTGCCCGATGACGCGTGCCCCGATCATCGCCCCCTACGGTGCCTGGGAGTCGCCGGTCGACGCCCGCACCGCCGCCTCCCACGACGGGCGTCCCGAGTTCCCCGGGTTCGTCGGTGACGAGGTGTGGTGGACCGAACCACGGCCTGCGGAGGGCGGCCGCCGCGCCCTCGTCCGCCGCCGCGCCGACGGCACGGTCGACGGCCCGCTGCCCGCGCCGTGGAACGTCCGCACCCGCGTCATCGAGTACGGCGGCCGGGCCTGGACGGGTACGGCACGGCCCGGGGGAGGACCGCTGATCGTCTTCTCCCACTTCCCGGACCAGCGGCTCTACGCGTACGAGCCCGACGCGCCGGGCGCCGTGCCGCGGCCGCTGACCCCGCTCTCCCCCATCGGCGACGGGCTGCGCTGGGCAGATCCGCAGATCCATCCGGACCGCGGTGAGGTGTGGTGCGTACTGGAGGAGTTCACCGGGGCGGGCCCGAGCGACGTACGACGGGTCCTCGCCGCCGTTCCGCTCGACGGCTCGGCCGCCGAGGACCGCTCCGCCGTGCGTGAACTCTCCGACGACGCACACCACTTCGTGACCGCGCCCCGGATCTCCCCGGACGGCCGGCAGGCCGTGTGGACCGCCTGGGACCACCCCCGGATGCCGTGGGACGGCACGGAGCTCAAGCACGCCGCCGTCGGCGCGGACGGCACCTTCGGCGCCGCCCGGACGATCCTCGGCGGCCCCACCGAGTCGGTGGCCCAGGCGGAGTGGACACCGGACGGCACCCTGATTGCCGCCACCGACCGCGACGGCTGGTGGAACCTGCACCGTGTCGACCCGGCCACCGGGGACGCGGTCAACCTGCGGCCGGCGCGGGAGGAGTTCGCCGGGCCCGGCTGGCAGATGGGCGCCCGCTGGTTCGCCCCGCTCGCCGCCGGGACGCTGGCGGTGCTGCACGGCAAGGGGGCGCAGCGCCTGGGGATATTCGACCCGGCGACCGGCGAGCTGGTCGACGCGCCGGGGCCGTGGACCGAGTGGACCGCCGCGCTGTCCACCGAGGGCACCCGGGTGGTCGCCGTGGCCGCCTCGGCCCGCAGCTCGTTCGAGGTCCTCGAACTCGACACGTGCACCGGCCGTACCCGCGTCATCGGTGCCGCCCACCACGACACCGTGCCAGCGGAGTTCCTGCCCGAGCCCGTGGAACGCACCTTCACCGGGCCCGGCGGACGGGAGATCCACGCCCAGCTCTACCCGCCGGCGAACCCCTACTTCGCCGCGCCCGAGGGAGAGCTGCCGCCCTACGTCGTCTGGGTGCACGGCGGCCCCACCAGCCGGGCCCCGCTCGTGCTCGACCTGGAGATCGCCTACTTCACCTCACGGGGGATCGGTGTCGTCGAGGTCAACCACGGCGGCTCCACCGGCTACGGGCGCGCCTACCGCGAGCGGCTGCGCGAGCAATGGGGCGTCGTCGACGTCGAGGACTGCGCCGCCGTCGCGAGGGCGCTGGCGGAGGAGGGCACCGCGGACGGGCAGCGGCTCGCGATCCGCGGCGGCAGCGCCGGCGGCTGGACGAGCGCGGCCTCCCTCACCGGCACCGACGTCTACGCCTGCGGCGTGATCAAGTACCCGCTCCTCGACCTCACCGGCTGGGCCGAGGGCGGTGAGACCCATGACTTCGAGTCCCGCTACCTCGACTCGCTCATCGGGCCCTACGCCGACGTCCCCGAGCGCTACCGCGACCGTTCGCCGGTCACCCGGGCCGACCGGCTCACCGTCCCGTTCCTGCTGCTGCAGGGGTTGGAGGACGTGATCTGCCGGCCTGTGCAGTGCGAGCGGTTCCTGGAGCGGATCACGGGACGCGGTGTCCCCCACGCCTACCTCACCTTCGAGGGCGAGGGGCACGGCTTCCGCCGCGAGGACACGATGATCACCTGCCTCGAGTCCGAACTCGCCCTCTACGGCCAGGTCTTCGGCTTCACCCCGCCCTCGGTACCCCCTCTGGAGCTCACCAAGTGACACCGCTCGTCCCGCTCACCCGCCCCCGTCGTCTCGTCCCCGGGGACCGGGTCTCCGTCGTCGCCCCCAGCGGACCCGTCCCCCGGGAGCGGCTCGACGCGGGGCTCGACATCCTCCGCGGCTGGGACCTCGACCCGGTGGTGGCGCCGCACGTCCTGGACCGGCACCCCACGTTCGACTACCTGGCCGGACAGGACGCGGCGCGCGCCCGCGACTTCCAGGAGGCGTGGTGCGACCCGTCGGTGGCCGCCGTGCTCTGCGCCCGCGGCGGCTACGGCGCCCAGCGCATGACCGACCTCCTGGACTGGGAGGCGCTGCGGACGGCCGGGCCCAAGACCCTCCTCGGCTTCAGCGACATCACCGCGCTGCACGAGGCCTTCGCGGTCCGGCTGGGCCTGGCCACCCTGCACGGCACCATGATCGCGGCGGAGGGCTTCCTCAAGGACGAGCCCACGCGCGCACAGTTGAAGGACACCCTTTTCGCGCCCGAGCGGACGCGGGTGCTCGGCGCACCGACCGCCCGCCCTCTCGTCCCCGGCACGGCAAGCGGTGTCACCGTCGGCGGCTGCCTGGCCCTGCTCGCCTCCGGCCTCGGCACGCCGGACGGGCGGCCCGGGGTGCCCGGCGGCATCCTCCTGCTGGAGGACATCGGGGAGGAGCCGTACCGGATCGACCGGATGCTGACCCAGTTGCTGCGGGCCGGCTGGCTGGACGGCGTGGCGGGCATCGCCCTCGGCTCCTGGCGGGACTGCGGCCCCTACGAGGAGGTGCGGGCGGTGCTGCTGGACCGGCTGGGCGGACTCGGCGTCCCGGTCGTCGAGGAACTGGGCTTCGGCCACTGCGAGACCAGCCTGGCCGTGCCGCTCGGCGTCCCCGCCGTCCTGGACGCGGACGCGGGCACCCTCACGGTGGAGGGGCCCGCACCGGCGAGCTGACCTGGGGGCCTACGTCCTCAGGACGGCTGGTCTGCCGACAGCGCGGTGACGGCTACGACACCGTCGCACTCGGCGAACACCCCGTCGTCCAGGGCGACCTGGTGCCTGCCCGCCCCGCCGGGCAGCCCCAGCACCATCGTCGGGTACTGCACCGGCGCCTCCCCCGAGACGCAGGAGCCGTCGCCCTCGCCCTGGACCTGGTGGAACGTCAGCTTCACCCACGCGCGGCCGCCCGGCGCCAGCCTGACGGGCGCGGCCGCACCGGTGTGCCGCACCGTCAGCGGCACGTTCATCTCCGGGGAGCCGTTGGCCGCCCCGGCCACCGTCGGGAAGCCCTCGACGACGCAGGGCGCGCCGGAGGTGTTGGTGAAGCCGACCACCGCCGCCCCGGTGCCCGTGCCCTGGGGGCGTACGGCGGCCTGGTGCGCCGCGGTCGCATCTAGGTCCTCCGCGCCGCAGCGGTCCGCGGGGCCCACCGTGGAACCTGACGAGGGGGCGGAGGATCCGGTGCCCCCGGGCTCCGGGGACGTGCTGGAGACCGGGAGGGTGTCGCCCGCGGTCCCTGACGGTGCGGCGGTCGACGGGGCGGTCGACCGGGCGGTCGACGGAGCGGTCGGCGAGGGCGCGCCGCCCGCGACGTCGTCATCTCCCCGGCACCCCGTCAGCAGCACCGCCGCCGTTGCCGCCAGAGCCACCGCGATCGTGGCCCGCCTCGTGTTCCTGCGCTCCATGAGGTCCCCCTGGTCGTTCCGCTGTTCCGCTCACCGGCTGTTCGGCCGTCCCGCTGTTGCATCCCGGCCCACGACCGGCGTTCGCCGCGGAACACGAGGCCGTGCCGCGCCCGGGTTCCGTGCGTACACGCCTGGTACGGAACGGTGACGCCACGGAGTCGTCCGGGCCGCGGAGTTCCGGTCGCCGGAATGCGGTGGACCGCCCCGAGTCCGGGCAGGAGCAGAGGTACGACTCGACAGGGGAGGAGAGCCGTCAGATGACCAACGACCGGACCCGGAACCGGAGGACGACCCTGCGCGCGCGAGCCGCGACGTTCGCCCTGGCCGTTGCCGCGTCGCTGTCGGCGTGCAGCGGCTCCGGCGGTGGGCCCCACGCCGCGGAGCCACGGCCGGCGATCGCCGTCGCCCCCGCCTCCGGCGGGCGTGCCGTGCCCGTCGACCGCAAGGTCACCGTGCGGACCACCGCCGCGCGGATCGACTCCGTACGCGTCACCGCCGCCGGCCCCGGGCCGCTGCGCGGCACGCTCGCGTCCTCCAAGGAGAGCTGGACCTCGGCAGGCCGGCTGGCGCCCGGCGTGACGTACGACGTGCTCGTCCGTGCCACCGCCTCCGACGGCAAGCGGCTGACGGAGCACACCACCTTCACCACCGCCGAGCCCGCGCGCACCTTCGTGGGGGAGTACCACCCGGACAAGGGCACCACGGTCGGCGTCGCCATGCCCGTGTCGATCGTGTTCAACAAGCCGATACGCGACCGCGCGGCCGTCGAGCGCAAGCTCGG
Organism: Streptomyces sp. PA03-6a; assembly: GCF_033792765.1. NCBI lineage: Bacteria > Bacillati > Actinomycetota > Actinomycetes > Kitasatosporales > Streptomycetaceae > Streptomyces > Streptomyces sp. PA03-6a. The sequence continues at coordinate 16,125 of NZ_JARAVK010000094.1, forward strand.
CGTCACCGCGAGCCCGGCCGTGGACGGGGCCTGGAGCTGGATGAAGGACTGGAGCGGCCGCGACCGCGTCGACTACCGCCCGCGCACCTACTGGAAGCCCGGCACCGAGGTCACGCTCCGCATGGACCTCGACGGAGTCGACGCGGGCGGCGGCCTCTACGGCACGCAGAACCGGGTCGTCCGCTTCCGGATAGGGCACTCGGTCGTCACCACGGTCGACACCGCTCGCAAGACCCTCACCCTGCGACGCGACGGCGCGGTCCTGCGCACCCTCCCCGTCTCCACCGGCAAGTCAGGCTTCGAGACGTGGAACGGCACCATGGTCGTCCTGGAGAAGACGCCGAGCATCACCATGAACTCCCGTACCGTGCGCATCTTCGGTCCCGAGGCGTACAACCTGAAGGACGTGAAGTGGGACGTCCGGCTCACCACGTCGGGCACCTTCGCGCACGCCGCGCCCTGGAACGAGGGCAAGTTCGGCCGCGTCAACGGCAGTCACGGCTGCATAGGGCTGAGCACGACCGACGCCAAGTGGTTCTACGAGCACGTGTCACCGGGCGATCCGGTGACCGTCGTCCACTCCACCGACACCGTCCAGGTCAACAACGGCTACGGCGCCTGGAACGCGAACTGGGCGGACTGGCGGGCGGGGAGCGCCCTGTGACCGCCGCCCGCTGAGGTCAGGGCGTCACCCACCCCGCCACGAGGACCGCCGGGAAGAGCCGGTGGACGGCGAGGAAGCCGAACGGGCGCAGGAAGCCGACGCGTACGCGCCTGGCCTGCTGGGCCTGCCCGGGAGCGCTGCCGGCGATCAGGGAGACGGCCGTGACGGCGGCGGCGCGGAAGCCCTTGGCGCTGAAGGTCGCCGTGGCCGCCTGCTTCGCCGCGCCGACGGCCAGGGGCTGCGCGCTGATGCCGGGGAAGTGCCCGGTGCCGCTGTCCCGGGCCGTGGCGAGCCCGAACAGCGCGGCGCGGTCGAGGAGGTCGTGCTCGGCGCCGACGGTGAACGGCACCGTGGTCAGGTCGAGTGCGGGCGCCGGGTCGAAGCTCGTGACGTCCTCGACCACGACCCCCGGCCCGGGGTGCCCGTACGGCAGCAGGTTGCCGGGCAGCACCGGGTACGTCCCGCCGAGGGCGGCCACGCCGGCGGCGATCACCTCGCCGGGGGCGACGTGGTCGGGGCCGAGCAGGAGGTGGACCTCGATCCCGTTGGTGCCGTTCACCTTCGCCATGGTCAGCGGACCGAAGGGGGTGGTCGCGACGCCGGCCATGTCCAGGTGCGGCGAGCTGCGGAAGAGCGTCCCCGTGTGGTGGTCCTGGAAGGGCTCGGCCCAGTCGGTGCGCAGGGCCAGGGCGTTCGCGAGCAGCAGGAGGGTGTTCCGGTCGACGGAGACCGGCATCCTGGGGACCATGCCGTGGGTGCGCTCCGCCGCCCAGGTGTCCAGGGTCTTGCGGTCGGTCTCGGTGTCGCCGCTGAAGTGCCCGTGGGCGCCGGCCGGGAGCAGCGGGAGCCAGCCGGGCGCGAGCGGCAGGGAGGAGCGGGTCCACAGGCCCACGGCGGTGTCGACGCCGTCCATCGCGTCCAGCCGCGCGAGCAGCCGTCCCGAGGCGGCGGCCGCCGTCGTGGCGTCCGTGCCGACGGCCTGTTCCAGTTCGGTGCGGGCGGGGCCCGCGGCACCCGCGGCGAGCAGGGCCAGCAGCGGCCAGACTCCCGCTGCGGAAAGGACCGTCGCCCCGGCCGGGCCGGCGCCCAGGGTCTCCCGGGCCCATCGCGCGGTCAGTGCGTTGACCGCGCCCACCAGCATCCGGTCGTCCATGTCCCCCACCCCGTCGGCCTCGTCCGCGTCAGGCGATCATCCCAGCGAACGGTGGTGCGGCCAAGTAACCGGCGTGACCCCGCGCGACACGATGCGGCGCGCACAAGTGAGCCCGCGCTCACCGCGCGGGCTCGTCGGCTACAGTTCCACGACCTACGAGGTGGGACTCCCTTCGCCGGCATGGTCCGGATCAGGTGCTAGGGGTCGCTCTCCGGTCTCAAAACCTCTTCCCGGACCTTCGAGCCTCTCAGCCCGGCCGTTGTACCCGGTTCCGGTGGAAGCCGCTGCTTCCTGCTCCGGCTCCGGTGCTACCGGACTCCCTCGCTCGCCCCGTAGGCCACTTCCACTCTACTCAGAGCGAAAGCGGACCACCAGGGGCAAATACCTCCAATTCATGATTTTCTCCATGTAATTCCGCCTCTCGCGCCTCCTGTGCCCCTGCTCTCCCGTCCGCGACACGACTGTCATCGAGGAGCCGTTGTGCGATCCGTTGACGCGGCCGCGCGGCGCCCCTACCGTCACTTGGCGCACCACCCAATGAACGACAGTTCACTGTGCGAACGGAACTGATCAGATCAGGGAGTGCCCATGCGTCGCACCTTTCCCCTGCTCCTGTCGGCGGCAGCGCTCCTCGCCGCCGGACTCACCGCCTGCGGCGACTCCGCCGGCAAGGGCGGTCCCTCCGGTTCCGGCGGAGGCGCACGGAGCGTCACGGTCGGCGCCATCGCCATCGTCGACACCGCACCGGTGTACCTCGCCCAGAGCCAGGGCTTCTTCAAGAAGCACGGCATCGACGCGAAGATCACCTCGGTGCAGGGCGGCGCCGCCAGCATCACCGGCGTGATGGGCGGCCAGTTCGCCTTCGGCTTCGCCAACACCACCTCCCTGCTCACGGCCCAGCAGCAGGGCCTGCCGCTCAAGGTCGTCGCCAACGGCGTCGCCTCCACCGGCGAGCGGGACACCGACTACAGCGCCGTCCTCGTCCCGGCCGGCAGCCAGGTCAAGTCCGCCAAGGACCTCGCGGGCAAGACCGTCGCCGTCAACCAGCTGAAGAACATCGGCGACACGACCGTGCGCGCCGCCGTGCGCAAGGACGGCGGTGACGCCTCCAAGGTGGAGTTCGTCGAGATCCCCTTCCCCGACATGCCGGCCGCCCTGTCCAAGGGCCGGGTCGACGCGGTCTGGGAGGTCGAGCCCTTCGTCACCCAGGCCACCGGGCAGGGGGCCCGCGCCGTCGCCTGGCCCTACGCCGACGCCGCGCCGGACCTCACCGTGGCCATGTACTTCACCACCCAGCAGACGCTCCAGAAGGACCCGGAGCTGGCGAAGGACTTCACCGCCGCCATGAACGAGGCCCTCGCCTACGCCGACGCCCACCCCGACGCCGTGCGCGAGATCCTCAAGTCGTACACCTCGATCCCCGCCGAGGCGATCGCGAAGATCAAGCTCCCCCAGTGGCCGACGGAGATCAACCGGGAGTCCGTGCAGACCGTCGCCGACGACGCCCGCCAGGACGGCACGCTCACCAAGGACGCCGACCTGGCGGCCCTCCTGCCATGAGGGGACGCGACGCCGCGTACGGAGCGGCCGGCCTCGCGGTGCTGTTCGGCACCGCCGAGGCCGTACCGCGGCTCGGCTTGGTCTCCCGGGACTTCCTGCCCCCGGCGAGCGAGATCCTGCGCACCCTCGGCCACGAACTGACCACCCGCCAACTCTGGTCGGCGCTCGGCGACACCATGAGCGCCTGGGCCCTGGGTCTGGCCATCGCGTTCGTCCTCGCCGTCGCGCTCGGCACCCTCATCGACGCCGTCCCGGGCGCCCGCGCCGCCACCGCCTCCACCGTCGAGTTCCTCCGCCCCATCCCCTCCGTGGCGCTCATCCCGCTCGCCACCCTGCTCTTCGGCGCCGACCTCGGCTCCAGTCTCCTGCTGGTCGTGTACGCCGCCTTCTGGCAGGTGCTCATCCAAGTGCTGTACGGCGTCGCCGACGTCGACCCGGTCGCCCGCGAGACCGCCCGCTCCTACCGCCTCGGCCACTGGACGACGCTGCGCCGCCTCGTCTGGCCCACCGCGCTCCCGTACGTCATGACCGGGTTGCGGCTCGCCGCCTCGGTCGCCTTCATTCTCGCCGTCACCGCCGAACTGGTCATCGGCAGCCCCGGGCTCGGACTGCGCATCCAGCTCGCCCAGTCCGGCGGCGCCGTCGCCACCGTGTACGCCCTGATCACCCTTGCCGGGATCATCGGTGTCGTCGTCAACCTCGCCGTACGCCGCCTGGAGCGGTGGCTGCTGGCCTGGCACCCCTCCGTGCGCGGGGAGGCCGCCGCATGAGCCGCCTCGCACGCCTCCTGCTCGGGGCCCTGCGGGTGCTGGGACTGCCCGCCCTCCTCGTCCTCGGCTGGTGGGCGTGGAGCGTGTGGCGGCCCAGCTTCTACGTGCCCTCGCCGCAGCGCATCGCCGCCGTCTTCGGCGACGTGTGGCTCACCGCGCGCCTGACCGACGACGTCCTGCCCAGCCTTGCCCGGCTCCTCGCCGGGTACGCGCTCGCCGCGCTGCTCGGCGTCGCCCTCGGCACCGCCGTCGGCCTCTCGGCCCGGCTGCGCGCCGCCACCGAACCCGCGCTGGAGTTCTTCCGGGCGATCCCGCCACCTGTGCTCGTGCCCCTGATCATGCTCGTCGCCGGGCTCGACACCACCATGAAGGTCCTCGTCATCGTCTCCGGCGCGATCTGGCCCGTCCTGCTCAACACCATCGAGGGCGTCCGCGCCGTGGACGAGGTGCTCGCCGACACCGCCCGCGTCTACGGTCTGCGCGGCCCCGCCCGGCTGCGGCGCCTCGTCCTGCCCGCCGCGAGCCCGCAAATCATGGCGGGACTGCGGCAGGCGCTGTCGCTGGCCATCATCCTCATGGTCATCGCGGAGATGTTCGCCAGCACCTCGGGCATCGGCCACTCGGTCGTGCTGTTCCAGCGGCAGTTCCAGATCCCCGAGATGTGGAGCGGCATCGTGCTGCTCGGCCTGGTCGGCTTCCTGCTCTCGCTCGCCTTCCGCGCCCTCGAGCGCCGGGTCCTGCACTGGCACCAACGGGAGACACATGCTTGAGATCACCGGACTGCGCAAGGTGTACGAGGGCCGCGGCCGCGTCGTCGAGGCGCTGCGCGGCATCGACCTCACCGTCGAGCGCGGCGAACTCGTCTGCGTCGTGGGCCCGTCCGGCTGCGGCAAGACCACCCTGCTCAAATGCGTCGCCGGACTCCTGACGCCCACCGCGGGCCAGGTCCGGCTCGCCGGGCGCGTCGTCGACGGGCCGCCGCCCGGCATGGCGGTGGTCTTCCAGGAGTACGGCCGCAGCCTCTTCCCCTGGCTGACCGTCTGTCAGAACGTCGAACTCCCGCTCCGCGAGAAGCGCGTGCCCCGCCCGCGCCGCACCGCCCTCGTCCAGCAGGCGCTCGCCGCCGTCGGCCTGGCCGACGCGGGCGCCGCCCACCCCTGGCAGTTGTCCGGAGGCATGCAGCAACGCGTCGCCATCGCCCGCGCCGTCGCCTACGAGCCCCAGGTCCTGCTCATGGACGAGCCCTTCGCCGCCGTGGACGCCCAGACCCGCGCCGACCTCGAGGACCTCCTCCTCGGGCTCTGGCACCGCCTCGGCATCACCACGATGCTCGTCACCCACGACATCGACGAGGCCGTCTACCTCGCCCGCCGTGTCGTCGTCCTCTCCGCCGCGCCCACCGTCGTCCAGGAGGACCTGCACGTCGACCTCCCCCACGACCGCGACCAGATCATCACCCGCTCCGACCCCCGCTTCGCCGAACTGCGCGCCCACGTCTACGGGCACATCCGTGCCGCCAAGACGGGTCCGGGTCGGCCGCCCGCGGGCACCATGAAGACATGAGACGGTCCACGGCCGCGCTCGGCAGCGCGGTCTTCCTCCTCGCCGCGCCCGGCGTCGTGGCGGGGCTCGTCCCCTGGTGGCTGACCGGGTACGCGTCCGGCGACGGCCCCTGGCCGGTACGGGCCGCCGGCGGCCTGCTCGCCCTCGCCGGCGCGGTGGTCCTCCTGCACGGCTTCGCCCGCTTCGTCCGCGAGGGGCTCGGCACGCCCGCGCCCGTGGCCCCCACCGAACGCCTCGTCACCGGCGGCGCGTACGCCCGGGTCCGCAACCCCATGTACCTCGCCGTCGTGGCGCTCGTCGCCGGGCAGGGACTACTGCTCCTGAGGCCCGTCCTGTTCCTCTACGCCGCCGCCGTGTGGCTGACGGTCGCCGCGTTCGTCCGCTGGTACGAGGAGCCGACGCTGCGCGCGGCCCACGGCGAGGCGTACGAGGCGTACCGGCGGGCCGTGCCCGCGTGGCTGCCGCGGTTCTCTCAGACCCGGTCGAAGGGCTCCGCGTAGCGGAACTCCCCGCTGACCGAAGGGGTGTAGGCGGACAGCGGGCGCACCTGGAAGTACGGCCCCCAGGCCGGTTCGGGCGGCGTGATCCGGTAGTCCGTGCTCGCCCGGAAGCCGTACCGGCCGTAGTAGTCCGGGCTGCCCAGCAGGGCCACGAGCGGTTCCCCGAGGGCGTCCGCCGCGCCCAGCACGGTGTGCACCAGCGCCAGGCCGACGCCCTTGCGCTGGTACTCCGGCGCGACGCTCAACGGGCCCAGACCGAGCACGGGCGTGCGGCCGGCGTGCGCCCGCGTGCAGACGACATGGCCGACGACGCTCTCGCCGTCGGCGTCCACGGCGACCAGGGACAGCTCCGGCAGCCAGGCGTCGCACTTCCGCAACTCGGCCAGCAGCGTGACCTCGACGGGGACGGGATGCTCCGCCGAGGCGAACGCCTCCGCGGTGAGTGCCTGCACGGCCGGGACGTCGTCGGGGGTCTCACGTCGAATCAGCACCCGGGCAGTCTGGACGCCCCGCCCCCGCCCGGCAAGCGCATTTCGAGCGCGGCCACTCCGTTGGCCGTCCTTCCGGGGTGCCCAGGGCGGTTCGCGGCGGCCCGGCGCGCGGGCGGCCGCGCATACCGCGTGGTCAGGGGGTGCCGCGGCGGTCGTCGTCGACCGGGCCACGCGACGCGCCCGCCCGCTCGGCGGGTTGACGCATGTGCGCGCCGACGCCCGCCGGTTCGGGTAGGGATGCCCCGGCCGCGGGGCGGACGGCCTTGTGCACCGTGTCGCGGTGGCGAAGGGGTTTGGGTGGTCGACGGCTCCGGTGACGCCGCGAACGGACGGGGCGTCGTGCCGGTTCGGCTGTGCGCAGGCATCCGCCGCGCCGGGTGGGAGGTCCGGCTCACGCCGTGGTCATGGCGGACCCCGCGCCCGCGCCGCCCTCACGTGCACCCGGCGGCGCGCAGCCGCGGTCGACGGATGGGGCCAGGGGCGCGCCCCGCTGTACGTGTCCCGCAGTGGCCGGGCCGTGCCCGGATCGTCACCGCCGCCGGCACGAGCGTGCCGCGCCGCCGCGTGAGACCGGCTCCGTGTCGGCTTGGGCGGATATGCGGTTGCGGGGGAGGGGCCGCGCGGCAACGAGGCGTGGCCATGTGGCACTTCCCTTGCCGTCCCGGCCCGGTACGCGTCCCGCAGCGGCCGGGCCGCGCCCGGGTCGTCACCGCCGCCGGCGCGGCCGTGCCGCGCCGCCGCGTGAGACCGGCTCCGTGACGGCCCGGGCGGATACGCGGGTGCGGGGGAGGGGCCGCGCGGCAACGGGGCCTGGACATGGGGCACTTCCCGGGCCCGAGCCGCGCCCGGGTCGTCACCGCCCCCCGCCACGAGCGTGCCGCGCCGTCGCGTCAGACCGGCTCCGTGTCGGCCGGGGCCGATACGCGGGGGCCGGGGAGGGTGCCAGGGAAGGGGCCGCGCAGCAAGGAGGCCAGGCCGTGGGCGAGTTCCTCGCGCCAGCACAGGTAGTCGTGGCCGCCGTTGTACTCGTGGTGTGCCACCTCGTAGCCCTGGGCCAGCAGGGTGTCCCGCAGCCGCCGGACCACGGCCGTCAGGCCCCATTCCTGCAGGCCCGCCGACAGGTGGAACCGCACCGGTCTTCGCGCCAGCGACGCCACGCGCCCGGTCAGCCACTCCTCGGGCAGGGCTCCCGCGCGGCGCCCGGCCGGCCACCAGAAGGCGCCGGACTGGGCGAGCACGTTCCCGAACCGCTCGGGCCGGCGCAACGCCGCGTACGCGGCGGCCAGCCCGCCGAGGCCCTGGCCGGCCACGACCGTGCGCGCCGGGTCGCCGCTGACCGGCCACCGACGCGCGGCCCAGGGCAGCAGTTCACGCGTCAGGAAGGCCACGAAGCGGTCGTCGCAGGTGAGTTCGCGGCGCCGGGTGTCGCTGTCCAGCGCGTCCGGCATCAGCGCGACGAGCGGGGGCAGCGCGCCGGCCGCCACGAGCCCGTCGAGCAGCGCCGAGACGTCGAGGTGCTGCTGCCACACGTCCCCGTCGAGCAGCACCACCACCGGCAGCCCGGCGAGGTCCTCGTAGCCGGACGGGGCGTAGGCCCACACACGGCGCCAGTTGCGCAGGTGCGCGCTGCGCATGGTGTGGACGGAGACCTCGCCCACCGGCGTCCCGGGCCGGTTCCGCCCCACGCCGAGCGGTGCCGGTGCCGCGGGGAGGGCGACCACCGACAGCGGCTCGGTGCCCCAGCGGGTGGGGAAGTCCGCCCGGTTGAGCGGGTCGCGCCGCGGGCTCCGCCGCAGCCCGCGCAGGTACGCCTGGCCCTTGGGCCCCGACGGGGCCACACCCGCGCCGTCGCCCTCGTCCACGCAGAGCGCGTACGTGGCGCGCCAGTCGGCCCGCATCCTTATCGTCCAGTGCCACACGTCCGTGCCCGGCACGCGCGACATCAGGTTGCCGGCCAGGTCGTCAGGGTCGAGCACCTGGTTGGGCAGGGCCAGTACGGCGCGCGTCGCGGCCGTGCCGCGCCACAGGAAGGTGACCGCGGCGTGCCCGGGGTCGCCGTCCAGGCGCTCCACCAGCGGTGTCCCCTCGGCCTCCACGGCCCGCCAGAACTCGGCCTCGCGCTCGGGGCGGGCGGCGAGCGCCGCCAGCCGCGGACTGTGCGCGCGTTCGACCGGGGCGGGACGCGGAACGCGGGGCGCACGCGAGGGCGTGCCGTTCGGCGGGCTCCACAGCGTGGACAGCATGATCGGCAAACCCTCCCGGACCTGTCCTACGGCAAAAGAAGGCCAAAATGACGTTCACCATATATTGAAGTCCGCACGCGACCCGTTCCGTGAGGTCCAAACCCCTGACGGCGCAGGCCGAAAGGGGGTTCCATGTCCTCACCCGACCACCGGTGACAGAGAGAGGGACCTCTTGGCCACCACCGTGCGACGCACCACCCTCACCCTCCCGGCCAGCCCGCTCGGCCCGGAGAACCCCCTGCCCGCGCTCCGCGCGTCCGGGGACCCGCACGTCCTCGACCCCGCCGAGAGCGCCGCGCTCCCGCCCGGCATGGCCCGGCGCATCGCCTACGGGCAACTGCGCACCCTGCTCCCCGTACCGCGTCTCGACGGCTACACCCGCGAACGCGTGCCCACCGCGCTCGACGCGGTCGTCCTGGAGAACGACCGGCTGCGCGCCACCGTCCTGCCCGGTCTCGGCGGCCGCCTGTACGCGCTGCACCACAAGCCCACGGGCCGTGAACTGCTGCACGCCGACCCCGTCCTGCAGTACGCCGACTTTGGCCTCGCCGGCGCCTGGTTCTCCGGCGGCGTCGAATGGAACCCCGGCGCCACCGGGCACACCACGCTCAGCTGTGCCCCGCTCCACGCCGCCCGCGTCCCCGCCCCCGACGGCGGCGAGATGCTCCGCCTCTGGGAGTGGGAGCGGCTGCGCGACCTGCCGTTCCAGATCGACCTGTGGCTCCCCGAGGGCTCCGACTTCCTCTACGCGGGGGTACGCGTCCGCAATCCTCACCACCGGACCGTTCCCCTCTACTGGTGGTCCAACACCGCCGTACCCCAGACACCTGGCACCCGCGTCGTCGCACCCGCCACCCACGCCTGGCACTTCGGCGCCTCCCGCACCCTCCAGCGGGTGCCCGCCCCCGAGGCGCACACCGCCTCCGAGCACCCCGCGGACTGGTTCTACGACCTGCCCGACGGCACCCGCCCCTGGATCGCCGCCCTCGACACCGACGGCCGCGGCCTCGTGCAGACCTCCACCGACGCCCTCGGCGGCCGCAAGCTCTTCGTCTGGGGCCGGGGCCCCGGCGGACGCCGCTGGCAACGCTGGCTCGCCGGGGACGAGGGCGACGCCCCGGGCTACCTGGAGATCCAGGCCGGACTCGCCCCCACCCAGCTGGAACACCTCCCCCTGGCCCCGGGTGCCGCCGTGAGCTGGCTGGAGGCCTACGGCCCGCTGGAGACCGCTCCCGGCGCCGGCTCCCGCGCCGTGGCGGAACGGCTGGAGGCGGTCCTGCCGCGCGAACACCTGCGCGCCGCCCACGAGGCGTGGCTGCCCGCCGCGGACACCGAGCCCAAGGACGTCCTCGCCACCGGCTCCGGCTGGGGTGCGCTGGAGGTCACCCGCGGCCGCTTCGACCTGCCCGGCACGCCCTTCGCCGCCGACACCATGGACGCGCGGCAGAAGCCCTGGCTGGAACTCCTGCTCGCCGGGGTCTTCCCACGGCTCGGCGAGGACTTGGTCCCCGGCCCCGCGCTCGTCTCCCCGGAGTGGCGGGAACTGCTGGAGACCGCGGCCACCTACGAGGGCAACGGCTGGGCCCTGGACTACCACTTGGGCCTCGCCCAGTGGCACGCCGGTGACCGCGCCCAGGCCGTGCTCAGCTGGGAGCGGGCCGCCGCGGGGTCGGGTTCGTGCCTGCCGCTGCACTGCCTGGCCGTCGCCGACCAGACCGACGGCAATCCGGAGCGCGCCGCCCAGCGCCACCTCGACGCCTTCCGGGCCGTCCCCGGGGGTGACGCCTGGGCCGCCGCCGCGGGCGCCCTGGCCCGCGAGGCGGTACCGGCCCTCCTGGCCGCCCGCCGCCCCGGCGACGCCGCCGCCGTGCTGGAAGCCCTGCCCGGCGCCCTCCGCGCCCGGGGCCGTTTCCGGCTGCTGCACGCCCAAGTCCTGCTCGCCGCGGGCGACATCGCGGCCGCGCGGGCCGTCTTCGACGAGGGCTTCACCGTCGACGACCTCAGGGAGGGGGAGGAGTCGCTGCACACCACCTGGCAGGCCCTCACCGACGAACCGCTGCCCCGGGCGTACGACTTCCGCATGGCACCGGCACCCTGAAAAACCGTTCGCCCGCGACGCGCGGCACCCCGCACAGTGGTGCGATCCACGCACCACCACGAGGGGGAACCCGATGTCGACGCTGCGCGTCACGGCCGAACGGCTCACCGTCCACGACCACCCGAACGCGGACGCCCTGGAACTCGCCCAGGTCGGCCTCTACCGGGCGGTCGTGGCCAAGGGCGCCTACCGGACCGGCGACTTCGCGCTGTACATCCCCGAGCAGTCCGTGCTGCCTTCCGCGCTCATCGACGAGCTCGGCCTGACCGGACGGCTCGCCGGCCCCGCGGCCGACCGCGTCAAGGCGGTGCGGCTGCGCGGCGAGCTGTCCCAGGGCATCGTCTGCCGCCCGGCCGCGCTCGAGGGCACGGACCTGGCGCGGGCCGCCGGCGACGCCACCGACTTCGCGGAGCTGCTCGGCATCACCAAGTGGGTGCCGCCGGTCCCGGTGTCGATGAGCGGCGACGTGGAGTCCGCGCCGGACCTGCTGCCGTGGATCGACATCGAGAACGTCAAGCGCCACCCCGGGGTGTTCGGCGCGGGCGAGCCGGTCGCGATCACCGAGAAGCTCCACGGAACGGCCTGCTGCCTGACCTACCTCGCCGACCCGGGACGCGTGCTGGTCACCTCCAAGGGGCTGGGCGCCCAGCGCCTCGCCCTGAAGGAGGCCGACGGCAACCTCTACTGGCGCGCCGTCCGCGGACACGGCCTGCCCGAGGTCGCCGCGGCCCTCGCCGGCCGGCTCGGCGCCACCCGCGTGGCGATCTTCGGCGAGGTCTACGGCGCCGGTGTCCAGGACCTCGGCTACGGCGCCGACGCGGGCCGCGACACGCCCGGCTACGCGGCCTTCGACGTCGCCGCCGAGATCGACGGGGCGGTCCGCTGGTTCGACCCCGCCGAGGTACTCCCGGCCGGGAGCGTGCCGCTGGTGCCCACGCTCTACCGGGGCCCGTACGACCTCGACGTCGTCCTGGAGCTCGCGCGGGGCGCCGAGACCGTCTCCGGCCGCGCCCTGCACCTGCGCGAGGGCGTCGTGGTCCGGGCGGCCCCCGACCGGCACAGCCCCGAGCTCGGCGGACGCGCCGTCCTCAAGGCGGTCAGCGACGCCTACCTCACCCGCAAGGGCGGCACCGAGTACGAGTGACACCCGCGGAGCACGCATGACCGTTCCCCCGCTGGGTACGCGCAGCCCCCGAGCCACCCCGTACGCAAGCAACGGAAAGGGAACGGCCATGACCGATTTCACCACTCCTAACGGTGCGCAGCCCCCGGCACAGCGTGCCCTGCACGAGATCGCCACCGGCGGTGACAACGCGGCCGCGCTCAGCACCCTGGCCGCCAGCGACATCCTGCTGCCGGTGCCGGGGGCGCCGGAGGAGTCCGCGGGGGACGGGGCGGAGCAGGAGACGATCAGCCTGCCGGTCTTCGAGCAGGAGGACGGGACGAAGCTGGTCCCGGTCTTCACCTCGGAGGTGCGCCTGGCGCACGCCCTGCCGCACGCGCGGGGGTACCGCATCCTGCCCCTCGCGGCGCTGAGCAGCGGCTGGCCGTCGGACGAGCTCACACTCGCGATAGACGCGGGGTCGCCGGACACGCTCACCATCAAGGGCGAGGGCGTCCGTGCGCTGGCGGGCCTGTCGGGCTGACCGACGGCCGTCCGGCCACCCGCGCGTGCCACGCGGGCCGCGCCCCCGGGGAGCGCGGCCCGCGTCGTGCTGCCCGGGTCAGAGCGGCCGGTAGACGGTCAGGGCCTCGTTGGCCTTGTCGATGACCAGGTCGCGCGGTGCGGGCGCCACCTCGCCGTCGAAGGCCAGGCGGACGCCGGGGTCCACGCCGCCGATCCGCAGCCGCCGCAGCAGGGCCGTGGTGGAGCCGGTGAGGGCGGCCGCGAGCAGACGGGTGCGGGCGTAGGGGCTGCCGGGGACGATGCGGACGTCGAGCTGTCCGTCGGACAGGGCACGGCGGCGCAGCGGCGCCGGGCCGATGCTGCGGTAGGCGCCGTTGCCGGCGAAGAGCATCCACACCGAGTGCCGCCGTCCGTTGATCTCCAGGTCGATCGGGGCGGAGGTGCGCAGCACGTGCACCGCGGCCAGCACCCCCGCGGGCCAGCTGCCCACGCGCCGCGACCAGCGTTCGCGGTAGCGGACCAGGTCGGGGTAGACGCCGATGCTGAAGGTGTTGAGGAAGACCGTGGACCGCGCGGACCCGTCCTCCCCGCCCGCGGCGTCGCCGGTCGGGGAGACCCGCGCGACGTCGACGGCGATCGCGGTGCCCTCCCGGGCCGCCCGTGCGGCGTCCTCGATGCTCTCGATCGACAGGTCCAGCGCGAAGTGGTTGTACGTGCCGCCGGGGGAGACGAGCAACGGCACACCGTGCCGCAGCGCGACCGACGCGGCGAGGCTGACGCTGCCGTCCCCGCCGTGGATGCCGAGCGCGCCGCCGGCCTCCGCGGCCTGCTGGGCGGCCTTCTCCAGCATCTCGGCGAGGTCGTCGTCCTCGGAGCACTCCTCGACCACGGCCTCGGGCAGCGCGCCACGCAGCCGCTCGGCCCGGGGGGTGGGGGGCACCGCCAGCTGCCGCCCGGTGGGGACCAGGCCGCGTACGGCCAGGGCCGCGCCCGCGCCGAGGGCCATCCCGGCGGCGACGTCGCTGGGGTAGTGCACGCCGGTGTAGATCCGGGAGAACGCCACCGACCAGGCGACCGGCAGCACCACGGCGCCCCAGCGGGGCGATTCCAGGGCGACGCCCGCGGCGAACGCGGCGGCCGACGCGGCGTGGCCGGACGGGAAGGACGTGGTGCCGGGCTGCCGCGACAGCCGGCGGATCACCGGCACGGCGTCGAGGACCGGGCGGTTGCGGCGCACCGCGCCCTTGCCGACGGTGTTGACCACCGCCGACGCCACCGCCAGCGAGGCGGCGCCGCGGAGGGCGGCGCGCCGGCCGGTGCGGCCGCCGACGGCCGCGATGCCGGCCGCGACCCCGAACCACAGCAGCCCGTGGTTGGCGGCCCTGCTGAGCCGCGGCAGCACCGGCTCGGCGGCGGGCCACGAACGGGTCGCCACGTTCAGGAACAGCTCCTTGTCCCATGCGCTCAGGATCCGGCGCACAACGGCTACCTCCACGATCGATCGATTCCCGGGCGGTGCGGTCGGTGGGCGCGGGGCGCGCGGGGCCGGTGGACCGGCCCCGCGGCCCGCGTCGCGGTCGTGCGGCCCGTCAGGCCTCCGGGCGCATGCCCAGCGTCCGTACGACTTCCTGGACGTTGGCGTACCGCCGGTTGTCGCCGGGGAGTCCGTCCACCAGGTCGGTCAGGGGGTCCGGCGCGTGCCGGTCGCGCAGGGCCCGCAGCAGGTCGCCGCGCCGGGCGGGGAACGGCTCCCGGGTCAGATGCCGGCCGAGCTCGAACCGCACCGCCGTGCCCTCGGGGGCACCCGCCCAGGCCGGCCCGGTGCCGACCTCGGGGTCGTCGTCGGCGGCGGGTTCGGGGTCGTGCCACTCCTCGACGCGGGTGGAGTGCCCGGAGCGCAGCAGCTCGCGCAGCTCGTGCTTCATCTCGTCGTCACGGTGGACGCTCAGACGGTCGCTTCCTCGTTGCACGGTGGCTCCTTTCCTCAGGGGTCAGGTCTCTCCATCGTCTACCCGGACCAGGGATCCGATGCCTGTTGAATGCCCACAGAAGCGGATGAATCCCCGCACCGGGGGTACCAAACGGGCGAGGTGACAGGAGGCGAAAGGAAGGTGCGCGACCCATGAGCCGCTACCCCGGCGGGGTCGACCCCGCAGACCTGGACGAACGACAACTGGTGCAGGAACTGGAGTCGGTCCACCGGACCCGCCACGAGACGCTGCTGTACGGCTCCGGGGCGGCCCTCGACGCCCACAACTCGCGGATGGCGGCCCTGGAGGGCGAGTACCTGCGCCGTCATCCCCAGCGGATGGTCTCCGCCGGCCGTACGCGGGCCGGGGCGAGGGCCCGGAGCCTGCGCATGCCGGTCCAGGCGCAGCAATAGCGGACCGGGGGAGGAGCCCTCGCGGATCCGGGGCGCGCGGCCCCCCGACGGCCGCCGCACGCCTCTCCTGCCGCTCGCGGTCGCGTCCACTACCACCGGTGCCGGCGCGAGCCGCCGGAACCGCTCCGTGCCACGAATCCGAGCAGCCACAGCACCAGGACGACCAGGGCGGCCCACCACAGGACGTCGACCGCGAAAGCCGCGCTGAACAGGACGAGGGCCAGCAGCAGGACGACGAGCAGCGGGACCATGGGAACACCTCCTGGGTTCCGGTTGCCCTGGATTCCCGGTGGCACGCAGCGGGATTCGCGCGCCCCGGCGGCGGGAGCGCGGAGCGCGTGCGAGGGTGGCGGCGGGGGCCGGGCCGTGGGCCCGGTCGCCGGATCCCGCCGGTCACCCGATCCCACCGGAGGTACGGATGCAGCGGACCTCACCGCCGGCCCCTGCCGGGCGCCTCGCGCGGGCCGGTCTGCGCCCCGACCCGGGGTTGCCGGTGCCGCGGTACTGGGCGGAGCGGCTGTCCGCGGGCATGCCGGGCGGTGCCGTGCCGGAGCCGTCCGGGGGCGGTGAGGCGGTGCGCGCGGCCGCCGCGGGGCACTGGGAGCGCCGTGGGCTCGCCACGACCGCGGCCGACACCGTCGCCGCGCCGGGCGCGGAGCCCCTGCTGCTGGCGCTGCTCGCCGCGGTGGACGGCGACGTCGTGCTCGCCAGGCCCGCCGCCGCCTGGCAGGCGCCGCTGGTGCGGACCCTGGGCCGGCGCGCCACGACCGTGCAGACCCCCGCGGTGGGCGGCGGCGCACCCGACCCCTTCGCCCTGCTGGAAGCGGTACGCCGGGCCCGCGCGGAGGGCAGCGACCCGCGGGTGCTGCTCATGTCGGCCGCCGACGACCCCAGCGGGACGGTGACGCCCCCCGAACTGCTGCACGAGGTGTGCGAGGCGGCCGAGCAGTGCGGGCTCCTGCTGGTCTCCGACGAGACGTACGCCGACACGGTGCACCATCCGCACGAGACCGTGCTGCTCACCCCCGCCGAGATGCTGCCCGGCCGGACGATCGTCGTCGTGGACCTGTGCGCCGCCCTGGCCCCGCCGTCCTGGCCCGTGGCGATCGCCCGCTTCCCGGCCACCGCCGAGGGCGCGCGCCTGCGCGCCGCCGTGGCGGACCGCTGCGCCGGGCTGCGAGCGGTGCTTGCGGAGCCGGTGGCCGCCACGGCCGCCCACGCGCTCGCCGAGGGCGCCGACGTCCGGGCCCATCTCGCCGCCGCCACCCGCCTGCACGCCGCCCTCGGCGCCGCCTCGTACGTGGCGGTCACCCGCGCGGGCGCCCTGTGCCGTCCGCCCGAAGCGGGCTTCCACCTCTACGCCGACCTCGGCCCCCTGCGGCACGCCCTGGCGGCCGCCGGCGTCACGGACGCGCCCACCCTGGAGACCGCCCTGTCCGCCCGCCTCGGCCGCCCCGTCCCCGGCGGCCACCGCTTCGGCGACGACCCGTCCGCCCTCCACGTCCGCATCGACACCGGCCCCCTCCACGGCACCGACGACCCCCAGCGCCGCCGTTCATCTGTCTCGTCGGCCTGGCCGGCATCCTGATCGGCTCCTCCGTGCCGGAGTGGCTCGCGTGAGGTCCCTGCTCTCGCGGTGCCTCA
>NZ_JARAVK010000095.1:0-32539 GCF_033792765.1 Streptomyces sp. PA03-6a
CGGTGCTGGTCCGCGTCCGTGGTCTTCACCATCTTCAGGTGAGCGGCATAGGCGGCACGGGTCTCCGGCTTGCCGTCGTCCAGCAGCCGCCCGTACTGCAGCAACTGGAACGGCTTGACGACCAGCGCGTTCGTCAGGGCGTCCTGCACCGACTTCGCCACGTCGGCCCCGCCGCCCACCGCCGGGCTGGTGCAACTGGCCGGTGCGGGGCGGTCCACGCGGTCACAGGCGGGGCTGGCCGGACCGGTGGTCGGGGTGGACCCGAAGTAGGAGTTGCTGGTGATGGCGGCCAGCTCGACGGCGGCCTGGTGGGTCTGATCGAGCGGGCCGTCCTTGGCGAGCAGGTAGTCCGGCCGGACGAACACCGACGCTGCCAGCGCCGCGATCAGCAGCGTCAGGAAGATCTCACCCAGGCCCCGGCCGACCTTGCCGCGGGCGACCAGGATCAAGCCGAACACGAACGCCCACGCCAGCAGTACGCCTTCCAGACCGATCGCGCCGACCACGTGGATGGCGTAGGCGTCGGAGACGGCCTGGGCGGGGCGGAGCATGGCAGTAAGCAGCGGGAACTTGAACGCGAACCCGATCAGCCAGCACGCCAGGCCCACCAGCAGCCGCACCAGGGAGAACAATCCACCCAGAACGAGAGTCTGGAACTGGCGGGTCACATCGGTGATGTCACCGCTGTCGGCCCGCAGTTCGTACCCGCTCAAAGGTGCGCCCTCGGAGCTGGTGACGTTCAACGGCGCCAGCAGCCCCCCGCCGCTGGCTGCGGCGTGGTCGGCAGCCGCAGCGACGGAGGTGTTCACCGTCAGAAACACCAGCACGAGCAGCGCGACGAATCCGGCCGAGCGGAGTGTGCCGCGGTCGAAACGCCTCATTGCTGCCCCCTGCGGTGCCCTGCCGTGACGGCGAGGCCGATGGCGGCCGCGATTGCCGCGGTGGAGAACCCCACCAGCCACAGCCCCTGACCGGGCGCGCCCCCAGAGACGGCAACCGACGAGCCAGCCTGATGAGGTCGGCAGTATGAGCGGGCTGGGCCGGCGATCAGATCGCATGGGCCGTCACCGAGGCCTTGAGCTGAGGCAGTGACCGTGATGGTCTGCCCCACCGCGGTAGGGTCCGGGGTCGCAGCAGAGGTCGGGCGGGGGAGCGCCCACGCTGCGGCGATGCACGCTGCGAGGACCATCACCGTCGTGGCCAGCAAGAGCAGCCGCATGCGGCTGCCGGGGGTCATCGGGAGCTCCCGGAGCTCGCCGGTGCGAGATCCGCACCGGGGGTGGTGAAGATGGCCTGCTCGATCCTTGCTACTGGCGGCACATGGACTTTGATGCGGCCGACCTGCATGCGCGGGTCGCGCAGCAGCATCTCGCCTTCCCGGCCGGCCTGGCCGACCGGCGACAGGCCCGTGGTGACCAGCCGCACCAAGTCTTCGGACTCGCCGTCGAGGCCGAGGAACGCGAGCCCCTTGGCCGCGCGGGCGTGGTCGCTGGTGCGGGCCAGCAGTTTGTAGGCCAGCAGACCAGCGTCGGGGCCGAGTTCGTCGACGTCGTGGGCGCCGAGGATGCAGCCTGCGGCGTGCTTGCGGCCGTCGTGGAGGATCTCCGACACCAGTGCCGAGCCTTCCGCGCTCGAGGTGAGCCAGTAGCACTCGTCCAGCGCGATCGCGCAGAACCGGCCCGGGTCGGTGAATGCGGCCTGCCGGGCCAGTGCCGCGATCAGGTAGAGCACCGCGCGGCCGATCAGGGCTTCCAGCGGCTGCTGCCGCAGCACGTCGATGTTCCCGAAGGCCTCCTTCGGCGGCAGTGTGAGCCCGGCCGTCGTCACGACGACCATGTCGGCACCGAGGTCGCCCTCGAGGGAGACCGGCGGCAAGTCCGGGTCGAACACCATCCCCGCAAGTGGGTTCGCGGCGACGATGCTGACCAGGTCGGCCATGGTCGCGGCCGCGTCCCGGCGGGTGCCCGGCACCTGGTCGTCGGCGGCCAGCGCGGACAGCGCGCTGAGAACGTGGGCCATGGACGGGGCCGGCTGGGCTGCGGCGTGCTCGACAGCGTGATGGAGGACGGCGCCTGCGGCGCTGATCGGTCCGACCCCGAGCTGCAGCGTCAGGTAGGACAGCGCGTAGTGGGCGCCGGTCCGGCCGCCGAACACCCGCAGCGGGTCGATCGACAGCTCCGCCCTTGCGGCGTCGATGACCTGGCGGGGTCCCCGGCCGCGGAGCGGCCGAAGCCGGCCCACTCCTTGACCGGGGTGCGGTCGATGACGATTGCCCGCCCGCCGCGGTCCACCACCGAGCAGGTCAGCAGCTTCTCCACGACGCTCTTGCCGGCACCGAGGTCGCCGACGATCCCGACCGACGCGGACGTATTTGCCTGCGGGGCGTCAGCGATGTTCAGCAGGACCGGGCGGATCGTGCCGCAGTCCAGATCCACCCCGACCATCAGCCCCGTGGGGTCACCCACGGACATGGAGGTGAACGCGCCATTGGCGGCCCAGTCCTGCGAGAGCTGGTGCTGGGTGAACTCCCGCACCACCGGCGGCCGCACCGCTCCCGGCAGGCCGAGGGAGAACAGGTGCTCCTGCATGCCGTGCGGGCGGATCGCCCGGTAGTCCGCACCGGACAGCACCGCGGCCAGAGCCCGCGCCCGGGCATCGCACAGCCCGGAGTCCTCGCCCCACACGGTCAGGACCGTTACCGACTGGACTTCGACCTCGACACTGCTGCGTGACAGCCGGGCGTCCTCCTCTGCCAGATCACCGGCAGCATGCGGCAGCGAGTGCGGCATGCCGGTGGGCTGGGCGCCGTACTGCTCGGCTTGGTCTAGCAGCTCCCGCTTCTTGCGCTGCACCTGCTGCTTGGCCCGGTCGGCGGGCACGATCTGCAGGTCGATGGTGAAGTCCACGGGGAAGTCCAGGCCCTCCAGCTGCGCCAGCACGTCCGAGGTGTCCACAGCCCGCGCGGGCGGAAGCTCGGCCAACGCCAGGTGCGCCTGGTAGGCGGTGCCGGCCTCGCATTCCACCTGAAGCCAGCGCCGCAGCAGCGGCGACGCGGACTCATCGCGCCGCCACCACGGCCGGCCGCGATCCTTCTGTCCGCGTCGCGGCCGCGCGACCGGCTCGGCCTTGTCCGTCTCAGCGTCACGGGGGGAGGGACGGCCGCCTTCGGCGAGCCGGACCTGTCCGAGATCGGCATAGGAGGGGGACCGCAGCCGCCCGTCACGCACCGTGCCGCCGTACAGCACCGACGCCTCGGCGTCGGCAAGCAGCGGCTCGTCCAGGCCGCGGTGCAGGGCGTGCTGGACCATCCACACGATCTCCGCCGGGGACGCCGGCCGCAGAGCCAAGCCTCCGCCGAGGGCCGCCTGCACCCGTTGCGCGCGCTCGGCGTAGTCGGTGACCTCCGCCTCCGGCACTGGTACCGGGGGCAGTCCGGTGGCGGCCGCGAGCTCCGACCACATCGAACCGAGCGCGGCCGACAGCTCATGCCGGCCACCCGGCGAGGTCAGCGGCACCGCCAGCCACAGGGTGCGGCGGTGCATCTCCTGCCCGGCCAGCAGCTCCAGCGACGCAGCCGCGGTCTCCCGCCACGCCGGAAGGCGCTGCCAGTTCAGCCCGGTGACCATCTGCTCGGCGATCTCACCCGGGTCCACCCGCGCCGCCAGACCGAACAGCCGCGGCGCACCGGCCAGCGACCGCACCAGACCGGTCACACGCCCCAGCAGCTCATCACGAACGCGAGCGGGGACGTAGCGGCCGCCCATCGGCGCCACCCGCCAGATCGCCCACACCGTGCCGGAGGACGACCACACCAGATGCCCGGCGATGTGCCGGAACGGAACCCTCATCACACACCCCCTGCGGTGCTGGTCTGCTGCAACAGCCGGTCCAGGCCCGTGACCGGCCGCGCCGGAACGGCTGGACGGTTCGTAATGCCGCCACGGCGGCGCGAGGTCCTCGGTGCGCGGCTGGACGAGAAGCCGCCTGACGCCGGCGCTGCCTCGACGACGAACGCGCCCGTCAGGCTGCTGGGACGGCGGTCACGCGCGGCGCGGCCGCCGATCCGCCCGGCCGGATGCCGCAGCGCCAGCGTCAGCCAGCCCGCCGCCGCGGCGAACGGAGACCGGCCGCCGATCTTCGCGCCACGCACCGCCCAGATCGCCGCACCCCACACCGCGACCGGCAGCGGACCGAGCCACGACCACCACGCAAACGTCTTAATCAGCACCAGCGCCCCGCCGACCATCACGACCAGCTGGGCCGGGGTGTAGGGGCCGAACGGCAGCGTGAAGTCGCCGAGCTTGCCCAGCACCCACGGATGCCGGCGGGCCGAGGTGTAGACGCGGGCGACCTGGGCCCCCTCCGTGCCGGCGCTCACAGCACACGCTCCGAGGCCTCGCCGGGCTGCCGGTAGGGCGGCGGGGCGGGCTGGTCAGCGACCTGCCGCACGATGGCCCCGGCGCCCTTGGACGGATTGTTGATCTCATCGGTGAACGCGTCGGACAGCGCGTCACGCGAGTGGTAGATGCCCATACACAGCGCCAGCCCGATCAGCGCACCGATCGCAGCCCGCACACTGAACTTCCGGGCGGCGGTGACCACCACGATGAGTAGCAGCACCGTCGGAAGGGCCATCTCCGCCCAGTCCCGCGCCGTGCCGAGCAGCGAGTTGCCGACATCGGCGAACTGGCCAGCCAGCTGGATCCGCGTCGGGTTCATCGCGAACCACCCCCGGACGACTCCTTGAGACCGGGGGAGGCCTTCGTCGTGCTGGCAGGGGTGCCAGCCTGGACGGCGGTGATCTCCCAGCGGCCGTCCCGCGCGGTCAGCGCGAGCACGTAGCTCAGCGGCCACCGGTCACCGGCGCCGTCGGTCGCGGTGACGTCGGCCCTCACCTGCAGGCGGGCGCCGTCCTTCGGCGCGGCCCTGCCGGTGACGTCACGGTCGGCGGCGACCTGGTCGACCACCACCGACCTGTAGCCCGTACCGCTCACCGCGGACAGCTTCGAGCCCGGCGACAGATACCGGTCGACCTCCCCGACCCCGCTCAAGTACGCGGCGAAGAACTCGCGCAGCGCGCCCGCCAGCGCTCCGTCCGTCGGCAGCGAACGTGACAGCTTCGGCTCTGGGACCGGGGCCGGGTTGGGGCCGGTGACCTCCGCGGGCGGCGCCGTCACCGTGAACGAGCCGGCACCAGCAACCCCTTGGACGGACAGGACCGGCACGGCGAAGTACCTGACCACGCTGTAGGCCGAGCGATCACCTGTGGCGTCCGGGCCGGCGTACTGGGCGGCGACGACAACCGACCACGAACCGTCGGCCAGCGCCGAACTGCGCACCGCGACGGTCCGCTGCAGGACTTGCGCAGAGGCCTTCCCCGACCGCTGCGGCAGCGCAACATCCGGCGCGAGAGCGCGCACAGCTTGCGCAGCGCTGTTCTGTACGTCGGAGCCGTCGCTGCGCAGCCACAGGTCAGCGAACAGTTCCGCAACGCCGGCTGGGTCGGCAGTGCGCACTGGCGCCGTGGATGCCGGCCGGCTTTGCGCAACGACTCGCGCAGCGGGCGGTGTTGCGCAGTATGCGGCGAGTGCGAGAGGACCGGCGGCGAGCGCCGCCCAGACGCCGATGCGGGCCACCGACACCCCACGGCGAGTCGTCCTGAGCGCACGCAGGGATGGACGTGGCGTGTGCAGAGGAGCAGGAGACGCCGCCGTCATTGCGGGCGGCTGACGCCGAAGGGGTGGGGCGGTCATGGGAGGGCTCCCGGGTAGGTAGACGCAGGTGACGTCATCCATGAAGCCCGGTGGCACTCACCGATTCGCTCACCGATTTGGGGGGTCTGAGATCACGGTTCGGCGACAATTCCCCTGGTGAGTGGCGGTGTTGAAGGTGGTGAGTTGACGGCGATACTCACCACCGCAGGTCACGGGACCGAAGCGGCAGCGATCCGACCGATCGCCGTCGGGGCCCACGATTCGGGGTGGACGCTGTGTCGGCAGCGGATACCCACAACCGCCAGCGAGTGATCAACGGTGGTCAGCGAACAGTTCCGCGACGTCGGCCGGGTCGGCAGTGCGCACCGGCGCCGCGACGGCTGGCCGGCATGCGCAACGACCTGCGTTCCTGTAGGCGTTGCGCAGTAGGAGGCGAGCGCGTGAGGGCCAGTGGCAAGCGCTGCCCAGACGCAGATGCCAGCCACCGACACCCGACGGTAGGTCGTCGCGCACAGCAGTGGTGAGATCGGACCTGTCTGGCCGATCGTGTGGGGGTTGGATTGAGTACCTCTTGCCGGGCGTCAATGCCAGCTTCACTCTGGTCAGCGAACCGGCAGTCAGTGTTTCGGGGGGACGTGTGACAACTGGAAGCGGCAGGGCGCTGCGCACGCCATGGGTACTGACGGCCCTGGTGTACGGCCTGCTCGGGCTCGTAATGCTGGGGCTGATCGTTTCGACCCCTTTCGTACTGGCCGCATTGGCTCCGGCGAGCACGGACTGGGGGAAGCTCAGTGACATCAGCCAGACGTACGGGGCCATGTCCGTCGTGCTCTCCGCCATTGCTCTGTCCGGTGTCGCTCTCTCGCTCCTCTACCAGGTCCGGCAGGCCCGCACGAGCAACGAGCAGGCCATTAGGGACAGCCATCTTCAGCTCGCGACACTCGCGCTGAGCGACCCGGCCCTGCTCCAGGCATGGTCACCGCCCGTTGCCCCGGTGACCTTGAAGCGGCACCGGCAGCATCTGATCACGTCTCTCGCTCTCGGAGAGCTGCTGCAGCGCTTCCGCATCGGCCATCTGTCTGTCGAGAAGCTCGCGGTGAAACTCGACGGGCATTTCAGCGGGGAGATCGCGAGGGAACAGTGGGAACGCGAAAGGATGGGGTGGCGCCGCAGCATGGAGGCTGGTGATCGCCGTGACCGTGTCTTTGTGCGCCTGGCGGATGAGAGCTACCGGGCTGCTGTGGCGGCGGGGCCAGCGTCCGCCCTACTGGAGTTTCAAGATCGGCCGGACCATTGCCAGGTGCCGTGCGCTGCCGCGGTTCTTCCGCCTGCTGCCACGTCCCCTTGATCCACCCGGTCTTCGTGACGCTCCAGGCCCGCCGCACCAGCGGATAGGGGAGCCGAGGGCGATGATGTCGGCCAGGAGCCGTCTGCGCAGCTCTGGCATATCTGTCATGCTGCGGCGCGGGTGGCGACCTGCGGGAAAGTGTCCTCCCAGACGGTACATACGGTACGTCCGACGAGGGTGCTCAGTACTGGCCACATCTGCACGAGTAGATCTCCGTTGAGGTAAAGGGGCAGGTCGTCGTGCAGCCCTTCGTGTAGGACGTTGCGGCACAGGCCCATGCGCTGGCGGGGCATTTCCATGTCGTAGGAGGTCATCCCTGACCAGGTGATGTGCAGTGGCAGATCCACGGTCCCGCCGGTTGGGCCGTGCAGCTCGTCCAGCGACGCAGGCAGACGCCGTCAGACGCCGTCAGACGCCGACGGAACTTCTCCCGATATTGCGCGAGGTCCACGGCGTAGAGGCCGGAGTGGTCTGCGGTCCCGGACACCGGGAGGTGTGAGCTGGCTGCCATACGTCCCATTGTGGCGGTCGGTCTGGGGGCGTCGAGGCTCAGCCATAATCCATTGCCGGGGTCCTGGCCTCGGATCTGTCACGGGCGGGAAGGGGGCACCGGTTGCGTGATCGCCTGCGAAACGGTGAGGAAGATCTGAGCAGCTTCGCTTGGATCAGTTGGTCGGTGGTCCGGCGCCGCTCGTCAGGCCGCCTGCCCTGTGCGCAGTCGTCGCACGTCTCGTACGAGCGCGTACAAGGCGCTGAGGAAGATCACAGCTCCAGCCGCGATCCAGAGCCGAGGCTCCGGAGCTGTATTCGCGAACGGCGACGGCAAGCAGCAGCGTGCTGGCGAGAGCGCCGAAGGCCGAGATCAGAGCGCTGACGAGGTGAGCCACATGGACATCATCACTGACAATCTCGGCCAGCGGTCGGGGCTGGCGTACCTCGTTGTTACGGCGCGCTTCGGGATCGTTGGATCCATGGCTGGCGCTCTAGCGTCTATCGGCCTTGCCCAGACGGCCAGCACCGTCACCGTCGAACTGCGACGGCACAGGCCAGCAGGCCCCCGCTTCTGGGTCATGCCTGGGCGTCGGAATAGCGGCGCGCAGACGACCTGTCCCGCATGCAATGCTGCGAGCAGGCGGTGGCCGTGTCGCCCAGGTCAGATCGAGCTGAGGCTGATTTCGAGGGGGAAGGGAACCGCGGTTTTGACGACGTCGGTGAAGACGTCCCCGTCCCGGTAGACCCCGGCCGCCGGGTCGAGCAGGTAGGTATACACCAGTGGGACTCCGTTGGCTGTCTGCTCTACACGCCAGTAGAAGGAGATCCCCGCCTTGGCGTACTGCTCCATCTTCACGATACGGTCGGTGGTCTCCGAGCCCGGCGAGACCACCTCCACGATCAAGAGCACATGTTCCGGCCTCGTGGGGGTGATGTCGATCGTGTCTGCCCGGTAGACCACGACGTCGGGGCGGCGGTTCGTCAGCGGAACATCCTGCAGTCGGACATCAAAGTCCGTGTCGGCGTTCCATTCCGGCGACGCCGCAGCATCCAGCGCATTGGCCAAGAATCGGGCCAGGCGATTGTGGCGTTTGGACGCGCTCGGACTCACCACGACCATCCCGTCCACAATCTCGATGCCCCTGCACTGCTCCGCAGACCAGGAGTCGTACTGTGCCGCGGTGATCGGTGTGTGCATCCACTCCGGCGCAATCATGTCAGCAGTCACGGCGTACCTCCCTCGAAGCAGCAACGGTCCTGAGGTGACCCTGCTCAGTCTATGAGACCAGCGTGTACCGGTGTCCATCGTTGCCGGCGCCACTCCAAACGAGACCCGACAACGCCGTGCCCGATCATCCTGCCCCTCCCTTCAGTCGACGCTTGTAGATCGGATAGAGAGCCACTGAGCGGGGGGCCTATCGAGTGAAGAGGTCTCTGCATGTTTTGGGGTGGCGTAGCGTGCTGGGGTGACGGATTTGACCGGGGATGCTGACCTGCGGGCAGCGTTGTTGGGCGTGGCTCGTAGGTTCGGGCTGGGTCAGGTGTTGGCGTGGGAGTTCCTTGCCCATGGCTTGATGAACCGGAACTGGCGAGTGGAGACGTCCGCTGGCGTGTACGCGGTGAAGGAGATCACCGACGTTCCTTTGCCGCGGGTGCGCAGGAATCTTGCGGTGCTGGCGGGTTTGGGTAGTGGTGGTGTGCCTGTTCCTGTGCCGCTGGCTGCCAAGGGTGGGGAGCTGGTGGCAGAGGTTGGCGGGTGTGGCTTTTGCGTCCTGCCGTGGGTGGAAGGTGCAGGCCGCCTACGCGAGCCGTTAGGGAAGTCCGCGGGCGACTTCTTGGCCCGGCAGGGTAGCCGCGCCCGGACTCACTGGGGCTGCCACTCGTCGCGGAGGATGCCGTAGGTGATGGAGTCCCTCCAGGCTCCGCGTACGAAGACGTGTCCGCGGATGCGGCCTTCCTCGGTCATGCCGGCCGCGAGGAGGGTTCTCTCGGAAGCGGTGTTGTGTGGGGAGCGGGCTGCCCAGACGCGGTGGAGAACCAGGCCCTCGAAGGCCCGGGTGAGGAGGAGGTGCACTGTCTCGCGGCCGTAGCCGACTCCCCACACATTTGGGTGGAGAGCGAACCCGATCGTGGCTGCGCGCTGCTGGTGTGGGTCCAGGGCCAGCCGGGCGTACCCGATGAGCTGCCCGCTCTCCCGTTCGACGACGCCGGCCGCGAACTCGTCGCGGGGGGTCGCCGTAGCCGAAGCTATGCCACGCGCCACGATGCCCCCCACTTCCTCGCGGGAGCGAGGAGAGAAGGACAGGTGCTCCGTCGCCTCCGGGCTGCCATAGATGGCGTGCACGGCGTCCACGTCGTCAAGGGTGAGCTCACGGAGGAACAGGCGGGCATCGTGGCGAGTGACCGGATCCATGCCGGGACTCTACCTCCGGCGATCAGCGGGGCAGCGCGAGAGCCGGGCGGCTGGTAATCGCCGTGATCTCCTCACGGAGCGCCCGGCGACTGCGTCCCGCATGGGGCCAGTGCCTGGTACCCGTTCAGCGGCTACGGCCTTTTCGTGAGCCGTGTGTCCCCCAGGGTTCCGACAACTCCCTGGGGGACTGTCATGCTGCTTTGAGCGCTGCGACTTCCTGGACGCGGCTCGCCAGGTTCCGCACGGATCGTGCGGTGCGGTGCCGGGCGAGTTCCTGTCGCATCGTGGTGAAGTGGTCGTCGCCGCGGACCGACGAGATGTGCTCGTATTCGTCGAGGAACCGGGTCCAGGACTCCACTGAGGCGTCGAGGTGGCCGTGTCGGAGTTGGCGCTGGGCGAGTACGGCGTAGGCGTGGACCCGGCCTTGTCGCTCCTGGGCGGGCTGCAGGCGGATCGACTGCCGCAGTGCCTTGATGCTGCCCGTCAGGTCGCCTTCTTCCATCAGGACATGGCTTACGTGGAAGAGGTAGGCGGTCTGGTCGTAGCCGCCGACGTGGTCGCGCCGGCTGTCGGCTTTGGACAGGGCCGTCTCGGCTTCCCGGAGCCGGGTGTGGGCCTGCGCTGTGGCGCCGACCATGGAGGCCGCGTGGGCTTGCTGGCCCCGCAGGAACGCGACCAGGCGCGGTCCTGCTGAGGGGGCGGCTTCGGCGGCGGAGTCGGCGAGTTCGAGGGCTTTCCGGCCGTGGCCGAGGTTTGATGCCTGCAGGGACATGCCGCGCAGTGTCCGGCAGAACGTGACGTGGTCCTGGGCTTCTCCTGCGAGCCGGAGCGCCTTGACGTAGTAGCGCTGGCCGAGCCCGTGGGCCTTTTCGTACATGGCCATCCAACCTGTCAGGTAGGTCAGGTCGGAGGCTGCGGCGAGCATGTCGGCGTGGACTTCCTCGGAGGCTTGCGCCCGCAGCCACGGGCCGACGGTGTTGACGAGGAATGCCGCGGCCATGGGGCGGGCGTGGCCGGCGCCGAACTCGTCGAGGATGTCTGCGATCCGCTCTGTCATGGAGCGCACCGACGCGACCTGTGACGCCCCGATCCGGGTGGTCGCCTTCCCGGGTGAGACCGGTTCGTCAGCTCGGGCGGTCTGGGCGAACAGGGGGACGGTGAGAGCCGCTGAGAACAGGGATGCGGTCAGTACGCCGCGGCGAGTTGGGTCCATGTCCGCCCTTCCGAGGTCTATCAACTCCTCGACAGTGTCGACCGGATCGGACCCTTCGGCGGACACAGCAGGCTCCAGGCCCGCTTCAGCGTGGGTGACCGGCCGAGCCAGGCGTGCGGACAGCGCCTCCACGATCAGTGCCCTCACCTCGGGCTTTGGGGGCGTTCCGGCAATCCAGTGCGCCACGGCTGTGCGGTCGTACGTCAGTTGCAACCCCGCCTGCGGGCCGAGCCTGTTGACCTGTTGCGCCATCTGCGTGCGCGTCCATCGGGCCTGGTCAAGCAGGTCTGCGAGGGCGGGGTTGGGCGTGCGATTGCGAGCGGCCATGTCCAAACCTCCGGCAGCTTCCATGGCGTTCACGGTGTTCACGGTCCCACCTGCTCTCCACGGTACCCGCGGAGAGTGATGGAGCGGTTACCTCATCACAAGACAACGCATGATCTCGGCCTCGGGAGTCAAGGTGACCTTCACGCAACCAAAAGCGATCGCTACCGGAGCGTCCGGCCCGCCCGTTGCCGTGGTCGAGATTCCGATGCTTGTTCGCGATGAACCGGTCTGGCAGTGGCACACGTCGTTCGAGGCGAACGGGTCGGCCACTGGTAACGCCCGGGTACACACCCGCACGCAGCTCACGATGGCGCACTGGCGCGGGGAGGTTGATCACGCGGCGCAGATCGCGGCGCGGGTGATGGACAACGCCGAGCGGCACTCCGTGCCGCCGCCGCGGGCGCGGCTGGGGTTTCGCCTGGCGGGCATCGCCACCGGTGAGCTCCTGGTCGAGGTGACCGATCCGCTCCCGGAGTTTCCCGGGTTCGTCGAGGCCGTCACGTGGGAGCCCACTGACGGTGCGCTGCCCCGTGGCCTGTGGTTGGTGAGGCAGCTCGGTGCTCGCCTGTCGTACGCGGTCGCCGAGGACGGCCTGTCCAAGGTCGTGCAGGCGCTCGTGCCCGGGGCGCCGGTATGACGGTCACGGCGGCGCACGTGCAGCGCGACATGGGTGACCTGGCCGAACGCATCCGCGCCTACATCGACCTCGCCGAGCAGCGCGAGGTGCGGATGCCGCTGGGCGGCACCCTCTTTGATGTGGTGATCACCGGTAGCGGTGACGCGGACGCAATGGTCGCCGCCATGGATGAGATCCAGGTCGGCGCGTGCGGGCCTATCATCGCGGACCCGGATCGCGGGTGGCTGTACTGGCTCGTTCCGCCCGGGACGACGGCCCGGTGGGAGCCGCACTCGTTCGGGGTGTGCGTGGGTGCTCCGCACATCCTGACCTTGCCGCCTCTCGCGCGCGACGTGCCCCCAGGCCCGTACTGGCTGCGGCCGCGCGTGAGCGACCGCCTCGTACCTCCGGTTCCGCTGCGCAGCCTCCTCGAGCGCATCCGGCCGCTGCCGACCCCGCACGAGTCGATCGCCGCCCTATTGGGCATCTCGCCCGCCTGATCGCACCGCTGTGAAACACGCCTCCCGGGGCTGCCTGAGCGTGCTGGCCTCGCCCAGTTGCTTCGGCTTCCTCGCGCTCATCGCCCTCCTGATCGGGGGCGGCGCACTTCTCGATCTGGCCGCCCGCTGACGCTGCCAGCACCGGCCCCACTCCCACTCACCTGACCGTGCCTGCCTGCCCCCTTGCCTGACGAAGGAGACCCGCGTGCACTTCCGCAAAATGCATGGCGCCGGCAACGACTTCATCGTCGTGTCCGGCCTCGCCGCCAGCTTGGACCAGGACTGGCCCTCCTTGGCCAGAAAGTTATGCGCCCGCAGCACCAGCGTCGGCGCTGACGGCCTGGTCCTGAGCACCGTCATCGACACCACGTCCCCCGCCTTGGAGATCCGCTGCTTCAACGCGGACGGCTCCACGGCCACCATGTGCGGCAACGCCCTGCGCTGCGCCGCGAGGTGCGCGCAGCAGGACCACGGCATACGCGAGATGAACCTGCTCATGGCCGGGGTGAAGCACCAGGCGCGCATCGCCGCGGACGGGGTGTGGGTGACGGCCGAGGTCGGTGACGTCACACTCCGCCGGGTCTCAGCCGTGTTCAACGGCCGGCCGTTCTGGTTCGACGAGGCACACACCGGCACTGAGCACGTCGTCGGCATCGTCGATGACGTCGACGCCGTCGACGCGGTGGTGTGCGGTCGCCTGATCCGCCACCACGAGGACCTAGCCCCACGCGGTACGAACGTCAACTTCATCCAGTCGGCCGGCGACCAGGCCCTGAAGATCCGCACCTACGAGCGGGGTGTCGAGGCCGAGACGCTGTCCTGCGGCAGTGGTGATCGCCACCCGCCGCGGTCTCGTCGCCGACCGGCAGGTCACCGTCCACAACCGCTCCGGTACACCGCTGATGGTGCGCCCACACGAAGCCCGCCGGGGCAAGGTCTACTGGATCGGCGGCCCCGTCACCCACACCTACTGGGGGGAACTCGCATGACCACGCACATCTCTCACCTCGACCGCGCCACCGTGACCCGCGACGCGGAAGCCCTCAGAGCCTGGCTGGAGGACAACCGGGCATTGAAGGTCGCCCTCGTCTACGGGGGCCTGTCCGCCGAGGACCGGCTCTACATCGAGCAGAGCCCCACCAACCAGCTCTCGGTCACCGCCCTGGCGGAAACCCTCGCCGGCATCGGCGCCTCGTTCAGCATCCTCAACCCGTGCGACGAGACCTTCATCCAGGAGATCACCGAGTACGACGTTGCTCTATCGAACCTGCACGGCCCCTACGGAGAGGACGGCCGCCTCCAAGGCCTGCTGGACTACCTGCGCATCCCGTTCTGCGGCAGCGGCGTGGCCGCCTCGGCGACCGCCGCGGACAAGGTGCTGTGCAAGCAGGCCATGGCAGGACTCGGCGTGCCGACCCCGCCATGGCGGGTGTGGAGCCACGGCAAGGAGCCAGGTTGGGCCGGCCGCCCCCTGATGGTGAAGCCCCCGCTGGGCGGCTCGAGCGTGGGTATGAGCCTGGTCAGCCAGGCCGCCGAGCTCGGGCCCGCCCTCCAGCGGGCCTGGGAGACCGACCCCTCCCCGGTCCTGGTCGAGGACTACGTCGCCGGCCACCCGGTGACCGTCGGCCTCCTGGAGCTGCCCAGCGGAGTCCTGGCGTTCCCGCCCGTGGTGACGCTGGTCAATGACGGCGACTTCTACGACGCCGCGTCCAAGCTCGACGCCGCAGCCGAGAAAGCCGTCTCCGTGGAGCCCGCCAACTTCCCCCGGCCCGTCCTGGACTCCCTGATCGGTCACGCCCGCACCCTGTGGGACGGCCTCGGGTGCCGGGGCGCGGCCCGCGTCGACTTCATCGTCGCCCCCGACGGCGACCTGTACGCGCTCGAAGTGAACACCACGCCCGGCATGTCCCGCGACAGCAATTTCGTGGTCGGTGGCCGACTGTGCGGCCTGACTCGCGATGATCTCGTACGCGCGTTCCTCCACGAAGCGCTGACCCGCCCCGCGTACGATGTGCCCCTACCGACTCCGGTATTCGGCACGCCCACAGCCCTGCCGGAGCACGCCACCTGACCCTGCGGAGTCCGCTGCTGTGCCCCACGCCCACGACGTGCCCATGTGCCGCCAGCTCATCCCGCTCGACGAATGGGAAGCCCACGGAGGATGGACACTCGGGGACCGCATGGAGTGGTCCAACCGGGCGTGCGGCATGGCATCGCTTCGCATGATCCTCCTCGCCTACACCGGGCGGGCCCCAACGGTCACCGAACTCCTGCAACTGGCGGTCAAGCACGAGGTCATGACCCCACAGGGTGCCCTCCACGCGGGCATCGCCGACATGGCCGCAGAGCTCGGGGCCCCCGGCCACGCCGAACCCGTCGATGCCGCCGACCTCATCGGCCGCCTGGCCGACGCGCCGCTCATCATCTCCGTCACGGAGCAGCTCCCCACCGACGGCCGCACTGGCGGGCACCTGATCGTGGCCCGCGGCTACGACGCCGACACCACCGAAGACGATCCGCTCATCCTCATCCGCGACCCGTCGTCCTGGGGCCAGCACAACGACCACGCTCCGCTCAGCCGCCTGTCCTCCTCCTATGCCGGGCGTGCCATCACCTTCCCCCCGCTCACCACAAAAGGACGGCAATGACCGACCAGGAGACGCCCAAGCCTCGCCGGACCATCGCCGTGCTCGGCGAGATGTACGAACTCGGCGACCAGTCGGCAAACGCGCATTTCCAGGTGGGAGCCATGGCCGGCGAAGAGGGCATCGACTTTGTGATCGCCGTGGGCGGAGAAGATGCCAAGCAGATCGCGTTGGGTGCGGCCAACGCCGGCGTCGACGCTGCGATCGTCGCGGACAACGAGACCGCCACAGAACTCGTGAAGAAGATCCTGCAGCCAGGCGACATCGTCCTGACAAAAGGGTCCCGGGGCGGTATGCGCTGGCAGATCGCTCAAGCCCTCACCGGACAGGAAATCACCGGCATCCTGCACTGAACAGCCCCGGGGCTACCAGACGGCGGGCATCGTCACGCACAGCACAGCCGGTTGCTTGCGTCGACCCTGCAGGCGCCCCGGACGGCTATGTACCAGAGTTGTGGGTTCTGGCACAGATCTTGGGGAGCTGTCGCGGAGCGTGACATCGTCGTTCGATTGCGAGGGTCTGGCTCGTGCGAGACGGCGTACGCCTTGTCGCCTGACGACTGAAAGTGACGCTCCCTCAGGTGCATTCCGTTCGCTGCTGTGTTCGGCGGTGGACCGTGATGGTGCTGGTCATGCAGACCGACACGCTCTGGGACTTGCTGGCGTTCGAGGGCATCGAGGAGGTGGAGGTTGAGGCGGTTACGGCCGCGTTCGGCACGGTCGAGGTGGTGGCGAGTGGTCGCGCGGTCGCGGTGGCATGTCCTGACTGTGGCCTCTTCTCGGACCGGGTCCACGATCGTTACCAGCGCAGGCTGAGGGACCTTCCGCTCGCTGATCAGGGCTTTTTGATCCGTCTGACGGTCAGGCGTTTCATCTGCAGGTCGGCGGACTGCCCGCGC
The DNA here is from genome assembly GCF_033792765.1 of Streptomyces sp. PA03-6a. Lineage (NCBI taxonomy): Bacteria > Bacillati > Actinomycetota > Actinomycetes > Kitasatosporales > Streptomycetaceae > Streptomyces > Streptomyces sp. PA03-6a. The sequence continues at coordinate 16,167 of NZ_JARAVK010000095.1, forward strand.
CGGACGTTCGCCGAGCCGTTCGCCCGGCTGACTGTTCCCCACGCTCGGTTCACCACGCGGCTCAACCGCGCTCTGGAACGAGTGGGGCTCGCCCTGGCGGGGCGTGCCGGCGCTCGGCTGGCTGCCCAACTCGGCTTCGGTGCGGGGCGAATGACCTTGTTACGCAGGGTCATGGCACTGCCCGATCCGCGATTCAGTACTCCGCGGGTGCTGGGCGTGGACGACTTCGCGATCCGTCGCGGCCGGACCTACTCCACAGTCTTGACCAGCGTCGAAGACCATCGAGTGGTCGACGTGCTCCCGACCCGCGAGGGCGGACCGCTCGCCGCCTGGCTGATCCGCCACCCCGGCGTGGAGATCATCTGCCGGGACCGGGCGGGCGCCTACGCCGAGCGCCCGCCGCGGTGCCCCTGACGCCCTGCAGGTCGCTGACCGGTTCCATCTATGGCAGGGCCTCGGCCGTGCCGTGGAGACCTGCGTCGCCGCCCATCGCGACTGCCTGCGCAACCCGATGCCCAGGCGGCACGCTGCCGCAGGACACCCCACTGGCTTCCGATCGGCCGCAGAACGGCGCGGAGCCGGTCGGCCGGCGGGCCGCGCGGAAGAAGGCCGCACACGCCCTGGTCCACGAGATGCTCGCCCAGGGCCACTCCCGTCGGGCGATCGCCCGGCACCTGGGCTGGGGCCTGAACACCGCGCTCCGGTACGCGAACGCCGCACGCTGGCAGGACACCCATCCGAGAGAACCGGCCCCGGCCCAGCAGGCTGGACCCCTACAAGCCGTACCTGGAACGGCGCTTCACCGAGGGATGCACCAGCGTCACCCGCCTCCACGGTGAACTCCGCGCCGACAACGCGCCCGTCACCTACCAGATGGTTCGCGCTCACATCGCCACACTGCGCACGACTCCGGCCGGGGCGGCGCCCCGGCCGCCGACGGTGCGGCAGGTGACCGGCTGGCTCACCCGGCACCCCGCCGCCTGAGCGAGGAAGACCGCGCCAGCCTGAAGGAGGTCCTGGCCCGCTGCCCCGAGCTGGACACAGCCGCCGGACATGTCCGTGACCTCGGGGAGATACTCACCGACCGCCTCGGCTCCACACTCCCCACCTGGATCGACGCAGTCGATGCCAGCCAGCTACCCGGCCTCACCGGCTTCGCACTCCGCATGCTCCGCGACCTCGACGCCGTAACAGCCGGCCTCACCCTCGACTGGAGCTCCGGCAGCATCGAGGGCGCCGTCAACCGCATCAAGAAGATCAAGAGGCAGCTCTACGGCCGAGCCGGATTCGAACTGCTCCGCAAAATGATTTTGCTCCAGTAGTTCCTCGCACCAATGTGGCTCTGCTGCTGGTCTGCACCTTCGAGGTCAGAGGCTGGTCGTCCAGACCCGACAGGGTGCTCACTCGGTGCCAGCCACAGCTCAGGCTGCGGCTCTCAGCTCTTCGGGGAAAAGTACGCTGCCCTCATGACGCTCTACTTCGACGCAGCGGCGGTGCTGTTCCAGGTGTACCCGAGCTGTAACGGTCGCTGGGAGGACCGCCTGTGGCTCAACGTCCCGGGGCCGGTGTACGGCGCCGAGACGGACAACTGCGCGACAGGTCGACTCGAAGCCCCGCGTCACATCCATTACGGCGGTCAGTACTTCTCTGAGTACGTATACCGCCAGCCGCGCACACCGGACGAGGTGAGGGACGTACTCGGTGCCATCGAGGCGGACCCGATGGACGGCTATGCCTGGGACGGAGACCAGCGGTGGACACCGGAGCTGGTCCGGGAGTGGTGGCGGGACCGGGAGCGGATCCTGGAGTACCTGAGAGACCAGGTGCACGAGTGGGAGCGGTACGACCGGTGGATCCCGCGTCAACGAGCAGTGGAGGGAGCCCTGGACGTCGCGGCCTACATCGCTGGCGGCACCGACTCCGGAAGCATGGAGACGGACCTGCAGATCTACCTCTACTGGCTACAGGAACGCCGCTCTCCCACCCCGGCCGACCGACTGCCCGAGCTCTAGACCGATAGAGCCAATCGAACGCAAACATCACGCTCCGCGACTGTCCCCAAAATCTGTGCCAGAACCCGCTACTGCTCGATAAAGCCAACGGGACCACCTTCGACCTGCCCGATACTGAGGCCAATGACGCCTTCTATGGCCGTCCGGGGTCGTCGCGTGGTCAGCGGCGGGGTGCCTTTCCGCAGGCCAGGGTGGCCGCGCTCGTCGAGTGTGGCACTCATGCGGTCTTCGCTGCTGAGGTGGGGCCACTGGCGGAGCACGAGACCGTCCTGGCCCGGCGACTGTTTCCTCGTCTGACCGCGGGGATGCTGATGCTGGCCGACCGCGGCTTCGCCGGGGCCGACCTGTGGCGGGCGGCCACCGCCAGCGGCGCCGATCTGTTGTGGCGGGTGAAAAGCAGCGCGGTCCTGCCCATGGCCACGCCTCTTCCCGACGGCTCCTACCTCTCGGAGATCGTTGCCCCACGGGACAAGAACCGCCGCGCCGATCCGATCCCGGTCCGCGTCATCGAGTACACCCTCGGCCCCGGATCAGACGGCACGGTCTACCGGCTGACCACCACCCTCCTCGACCTCAAGGCCGCACCGGCCGGGGACCTGGCCGCGCTGTATGCCCAGCGGTGGGAGATCGAGACCACGCTGGACGAGATCAAGACCCACCAGGGCGGACCCCGCCTGATCCTGCGGTCCAGCATCCCGCCGGCGTGGAACAGGAAATCTACGCGTTCCTGCTCGTCCACCACGCCCTACGGGACCTGATGCACCACGCCGCACGAGACGAGGGATGCGATCCGGACCGGATCTCCTTCACCCGCACCCTGCGCGTCGTCCGCCGCCACCTCACCGGCCAGGCGGCGCTTTCCCCCCTGCCGACTCACCCGAGCCCTGCCGCAAGCCCTGCGTGAGATCCGCGAACGGCTCCTGCCACCCCGACGACTACGGTCCAACCCCCGCGTGATCAAACGCAAGATGGCCAACTGGAAACTCAAACGGACCGAACACCAACACCCGCCCCGCCCCGACACACCAACCATCACGATCACCAAGCCAACCAAAACCAGCCCGACCCGCCGGAAAGATCCTTAAATCACCGGTATTGCCGCTAGGGCACAGCGAACGCCCGAGGTGTCCGGGCTTCCCAAGTATTGCGATGTCCGCTATTTTTTGCGATGATCGCATTATGGATGTGATTGGTGACATCGCAGCGATCCGTCATCCCCTACCGAGGCCGCAGGACGTCACGCCGCCCGAGCTGTTCCCCGACGTGCTGGAGCAGGCTGAACGAGCACGCGCGCAGGAGGCGGTGAGCCTGGAGGCGGCCGGTGACGGCTTGGAGGCGGATCCGCTGCTGTTGGCGTTGAGCGGCGCCCGCGCGCGGCGGCGGGCCGCCGAAGCCGAGATTCGCCGGCTGCTGGCATACGGGCGGGCGTTCCACGGCAGCCGCCCCTACAAGCTGGAGGACCTGGCCGAGGCGTGCGGCATGACCCCTTCCGGGGTGCGTACCGCGTTCGGCGAGACCGAGATCGACTTCGTGACGGAGCAGGTCGGCCGCGCCCCCGATGCCCGCACGTCCCGCCGCCCCAAGGATGGTGCCACCGGCGGGCGATGAACGATCCGACCCCGCTGGATGGTGATCAGTCGCCGTGCTCGCATTCGCGGTTCTGCTCGGCGGACAGGCGGTCGAAGGTGTCTCGGATGCGCTGTTCGGCTTCGGGGGAGAGCGGGCCGGGAGGGGCTATGCGGGGCGGCGTGCGGCGTGGGTCGCCGGAGGTGGCGAGGAAGCCCGTGTCCGAGGCACTGGCCAAGGTGCCCGACAGGGTCCGGATGCGTTCTTGCAGGCGGCTGCGTTCGTCCGGGGTGGCGTGCTCGACCTGGGCGCGGAGCAGGTCGCGTTCCTTGCCGAGGCGGGTGACGTCGTCCTGTGTGGCGGGTGTGGCCAGGACCCAGCCGTGGACGGCCATGGCTTCTTCCTGCCAGGCGATCAGCAGACGGGCGCCTTCTGGGGCTCGTGCGGGGTCGTGTCCGCCGCCGGCGGCGAACCAGGCCAGCAGGGCGTCGGCAGCTTCCTTGCCGGTGTCGCAGGACCGGCACAGCTCGAGGTGGATCGGCTGCCCCTGGTTGTCCTGCTGCGGCATGGCCGCGCTGATGGTCAGCGGGCCGTGGCAGCGTGAGCAGGGTGGCAGGTTGCCGCTGGTCTCGATCCGGGTCTTCATGCGCGTTCCCCTGGAGGTTCAGGCTGCCATCCAAGGCCTGCCCTAGTCGGCGGGTCAACCGGTTCCGCCGGATTCGACCCGAACCGGAGATTGCGCGCCTGGGTGCGTCGTACCGGCTGGCGTCCACGGCTGGTCGCGGCCACAACGCCGTGGCGGCCGTGGGCAGGGCCATCAGTGCGACTGACGGGCCGTGTCCGTCGTGATGGCGACCGCCTGCCGGGAGACTGCTTGCACCTTGAGAGAGCAGGACGGGAGTGGCATGACCGAGATTGCCCAGACCTACACCCACAGCGTTCAGGCATGGACTGTGGGCCGGCTGCGTGAGGAACTGGCGGCGTACCCCGACGACATGCCGTTGCACATCGCGGTTCCCGACGATCCCGAGCCGCATCCGGAGCAGACCGTCGACGACCGCTACGTCGTCACGGGAGTGGTGACTGGCACCCGGGAAGTGGACTCCGCAGGCGACCTGGTGGACGACTACCTCGTCGTCGACGCGGACTTCCCCAGCGGCGAGTACGAACAACACCCATAACCGTCCGGAGTAGCCGCGGGCCACGGCTTCCCGTGCTCACCGCCCGCGTGCGGGTGGCGGGTCGGGTGGTGCAGGATGGGCGGTCTGCTGGGCGGCCCGGCGTTCGCGCCCGGGCCGCGCGACGGCCGGAGCGGCGGTGCGTTGGGCGATGCCGTGCCGGAGCCGGTCAGCGGTGGCGCGGTTGTGGCCCTCGCGCCACGCGAACGGGGTCGGGGAGCGCTCAGGGGCATGGGGTGCCTGGCCGAGGCTATGTCGCCTCCGCGGGGCGTGCCGAACTCGAGGCGGTTCCGTCCAGCCTGCCAGGCAGCTGCAGTGACCAGCAGAACCGGTCGGCGTCCTTGGGCCAGCTTGTTGGGGCCGGTCGGCTCGATCGCGGCGAAGTCCACCAGGCCCTCACCGATGCCGCCCAAGCGGCAGGGATCGCCCCGGACGAATGCGCAGCGCAAACGAGATCGCGTGCGGGATCGAGCTGAGCGGGCCGCAGCGGTTGCGCGCTGGCCGGAGACGTTGAACGGTGGCGCGCGCTGCTTCTACTCAAGCCCATCGTCTGGCGGCGAGTTCGGGTGGCGCGCCGGGCGGTGGGACGGCCACTCCAACGGATGCGGGCCCGGGGCGCGGTCCGGTGGGTGGCACGCTCCGGTAGAAGAACATGCCCTGTTGCGCATCGGGGCTGGGTGTGCGGCACGCTGGAGGGGTGGACGACGCACGGTTCGTGGTGCATGGCCCGTCGCCTGGAGGCGGCCGGCTCGTGACGATGCACCGCGCCGACCACGCGGAGGGCGACTACGTGGGGACGGCGTTCTGCGAGCACGATCTGCTGCTGATCCTGCGGTCGGTGGGGCTGCCGGATCCGGACCTGGTGGTGGACGACCCGCGCTGGGTCGCATGGCACGGGGCGGCTGCGCACCAGTGGGGCAGCAGTTGAGCATCTGCGGGCAGGCAGGCGGTTGTTCCCGTGACGGGGGTCGGCGGGCGTCCGTAGTCTGGGTGTCGTCTGCCTGGTCGGCGGTGGCTGGATGCCGCATTGACGGCGCTGGCCGGGCGGGCGGCTCCGCTCCTGACCCGTGCGCGGTCCCATGCCGTTGACGCAAGCGCCCTGCATCGTGTGGACGCGGCCCCTGGAGTCGAGTAGTCGTGGGGTGGGGGGAACTGTACTGCGGACGCAGCGGACCGCTACCGACGGCCGCCTACATGCCGAGTCACGCCGTCGGTGAGCCCGGCGGTCCCTGTCGGGCCCACCGCGGCATGGGTACGCAGAGCGACAGGAGAAGGAGGAGAGCCCCCGTCGGTTCTCGGTACGGATGCGCGTGGACGGGCTGAGGGTGATTGCGGCTGGACCTGGAACGGATGTAGGACACTGGTCATCGTCTGGCAGCCGCAGCCGAGGCGGGGAGCAGAGAAGTAATGGCGATGATGGCGTTCATGGACGAGGCGGGTGGGCGAGACCGCGCCGAAGCGCTTCTGTGGTCTGCCCCCACAGGCGCGGTGCCGGCGCCGCCGATCGACACCAGGGCGCAGGTGCTGCCCATCGGCGAACTGGAATGGCCCGACGCTGAGCGCTTGTTCCTCAGGCTGCTGCACACCGTCCGGCCGGTCCAGTACGCCAAGCTCTTCGGAGTGCCAGGCCAAGCCCAGGCCGGGATCGACGCCTACGCGCGACTTCCACTCGATCTGACGCCTAGCGAATCTGGCGGCCGGGACTACATCACCTTGCAATCTCGGCGGGTCAAATCGCTAACTGCGGCAAAGATCAAGAAGGCCGTCGACGACCTACTGAAGGGCGAGTGGGCCGCCAAGGCGACAGCGTTCCACTTCGCCACCTCGTTCGATTTGCAGGACACCAAGCTGGACGCTGCGGTCCGTCAGCAGACCGAACGGCTGGCCGAACTCAAGATCACCTTTGTTCCGTGGGGTGTGCAGGAGGTCTCCCGCCTGCTGAAAGATCAGCCTCGCATCGTCGATGACTTCTTCGGCCGTTCGTGGGTTGAGCGCTTTTGCGGCCCGGACGCAGCCCAGACCATTGCGAACAACCTGCCCCACCAGGACAGTAGGGAACTACGCGCAGGGCTGCGCGACCTCTACCAATCCGTCTTCTCCGCCCAAGGTGGAGTCCACCCGGTCGAGAACACAGAACCCGAGGGTGCATTCGTCATCCTGGACGTCGATCCCAACCGGCAACGGGCCGACACCATCGGCACTGAGCAGCCCGAGCCGACTGTTGAAGAACTCCGCCCTGCACAAGATTCGGGCGACGGCCACACCTACCTCGCCTCGCGGCTGGGCGCTCGCCGACAGTCATTCAGGTCCGCCCGCCACCTACTCAAGCGCACAAGCCAAGCAGCGCCGGCCACCGCTGGCACCATTGCCGCCGACGAGTGGCTGGCCAGCGGTAAGTACCGGGTGCTCATCGGCCGTCCGGGAGCGGGAAAGTCCAGCCTCCTGCGGTTCATGGCAACGGACCTGCTCTCGTCCCAACCACAGTCGATCACGCTGCAGCGGGAACACGCCACCGACCTGCCGATCTGGCTGCCGTTCGGGTTCCTGTGTCGCCACCTCGAAGCGTCGACGGACAACTCGCTCGTCTCAGCCGCCGAAGCCTGGCTGAAGTCGCAGAGCGCCACCCATCTCTGGCCGCTGGTCCAGCGTGCGCTGCGGGACGACCGCTTGCTGCTGCTCGTCGACGGTATCGACGAGTGGAGCGACGTCGGCGCAGCCGAACGCGCCCTCGGGATCCTGGAGGCGTTCCTGGGTCGCACGAAGCAGGCGTCGGCGATCCTCTCCACACGGCCCTACGCGGTCGACCGGCTCAACTGGAGGCGCCCGTGGGCGCAAGCTGAGATCACGCCGCTGACCAACCAACAGCGCCAGACGATCGCCGCCGGCGTCCTTCGGCCAGTCACGAGGCCGGAAGCCGCATCGCCCTTCCCCGGGCACGTCGGCGTCGAGCCGTTCCTCGACCAACTCGAGGCCAGCCCGGAACTTGCCGAGCTCTCCAGGTCCCCGCTGTTCCTGACGCTGTTGGCCACGACATGGCAAGGCGAGCCCCTGCCCCGTCAACGGTTCAAGATCTATGCTCGGCTCGTTGAGCTGCTCGTGGAGAAGCATCCCCAGATGCGGCAGCGCGCCTCACACGCGCGCGGGGCACTGCTGGCAGCTACCGAGGTGACGACCCTGTTCGCCGCCGTGGCCTACCGCCTCCGTGTCAAAGACCCCACCGGTACCGTCACCAAACCGGAGATGCGCACGCTCATCGTGGAGTCGATGACCGACGACGAAGTCCTCGGCTATCAGCAAGGCGACGCCCGGAAAATCGCCGACGCAGTCCTCGCCATGGCAGAAGACGAGTTCGGGCTGACCGTGTCGCACGGAGCCGGGTCCTTCGGCTTCCTGCATCGCGTGGTGCTCGACCACCTCGCCGGCCAGTATCTCGCTACGCTGCCATCCGAAGCACAGATCGTGGCCGTGCAGCGGTTCGTGCACGATCCGGCCTGGCGCGATGTGCTGCTGGCACTGCTGACCGCGCAGGTCAGCTCGCATGCAACCGAGCCGCTACTTACCGCGGCCCTCCGCACGGGCGACCACCGATGGGCAGACATAGACGGATACGAGCTGCTCGCCGAGGCGCTTGCCGCCGGTGTCAAGCTCACCCCAAAATCACAGACCAGCTACATCAATCGGCTCGTCGAACGGGTGGAGACCCATCCGTCGCTGCGCCATCGGGCGAACCTCATTGCCGCGCTCACTGGCGCACTCGCGAGCCACGCCACGCGCACCCATCTGCTGCCGATTATGAAACGGTGGCTCACAGCGCCGCGTCCCGATCCTTCGCCGACCATGTGGGCGCTGCGCGATCTCGACATGGCTGAGGACATCGCGGCGGAGTACCTGCTCTGGGGCATGCGGCACCCGGAAGACAACGTGAAGGTCAACGCAGCGCTGGCCCTCGCACACCGGTTCGGTGGCCAGTCGCTTCTGCTGGGCCGACTGGTGGCGCTCACCCAGACGGGGCCGTCCTCTGCGACCCAGGCCGCTGCCATCCTCGCCCTCGGCAACGGCTGGGCTGACGCACCCGAAACCACACGCTTGGTCGACTGGGCACGACGTCAGCCGTCCATGCCACTCCGGCTGGTTGGCCTGCATCTCGTGCAGCGGAGCAGTGCGTCAGGTGATGCCGCACTTTACCGGCCAGAGGAACGTGCCTGGCTGCTGTCCTTGCTTCGCCGAGAAGACCACTTCTCCGGGCCATGGCCCGCAGCGGACCTCGTCAACATCGCCGCCAACGGGGATACACGGGTAGCCGAGTTCACGTTGGAGACCTTGACGACAAACGGACGCAACGGCGGCGACCGTCGTCTTGCGTGGACCTTGGCCTGCAACGCCTTCGCCGACGACAGCCGCTTCAAAGAATGGGTGGCCGCCGAGCTTGCAGACCCCAAGGAACGCGGCCTGATCTTGTACAACGTCGGCATGATTCCCCAGCAGTGGCGTGACGATCCGGCCTTTGCTCAGGTTCTCCAGCCCTACCTTGACGCCGAACTGCGGGGGGTGATGCCCTATACCGTAGCGGGCCTCACCGCCGCGCTGCCGCCTGCCGATGCTCGAACGGTGCTGTTGCGCGGTCTGGATGCCTCCCGGCCATACGCCGCGGCCCGCACGCTGGTCGCGCGGTACGCAGACGATGAGCAGGTCCGGACCGTTCTTGTCGACCGGCTTCATGGCGACTTCGCCCAAGCTGCGCGGATGGCCGGCGTAGCCATCGACGTGCTGGGTCCGCGGGAGGGCTTCGCAGTCCTGGTGGCCCTGCTGCGCCAGCCCGACACACATGGACGGACCGAGGAGCGCGTTGTCGTTGCCCAGGCCGTAGCTGAGGCTTGGAAGCGGTTCGAGAACGCCGTCCGGGAACCAAACGTGGAAGCCGAAGCCGCGCGGGAGGTGCTTGCCAGCTACGACCCAACCGAGCTGGCGGCACTGTGCACGTCGGTGGACCCCCACCATTTGATGTGGCACGTTCCCGCGGTCGTCAACGCTTGGCCTGGGCAGCCAGCTGTCCAGGAGTTCGCCGAAAAACTCATCCACGACCCAAGACCCATCACGTCAGGAATTCCGGACACCATTCCGGCCGCTATCCTCAGGGCGTACTGCGGCAGGACTGACGAGCCCTCTGTGCGAATCCTCAACAAAACCTTCAATCTGCTCAAGCACATCGAACCAGAGCTGCGCGAAGTCCTGGCATTCGAACTCGCACGCAGCTCGCTCACTGCGGCCGACCTCATCGACGTCATGGCGGAATGGAAGAACGAACCGGACACCGAGATCCGCCGCACCGCCTTCCTCGGGCTCATCCAAGCGATCCTGCGTCATCAGCAGGCCCACAACGACCTAGCGGGACCCGACACGCTTACGCCCGAGATGGAATGGCTACGCGGTGAGATCAAGGACGAGCTGTGCGCCTACGGCCCTGAACTCGAAGAGCGCCGACAACTGGCCTGGATCGGCATGCTCATGCTCGGAGACCTCACACTGATCGACGGTATCGAGGAAACCATCGGCCACTCAGGTGCGCCCGGCGTCAAACTCGATGTCCTCTACGACGGTGATGTGGATCAGATCCTCGTCGACCTCGTCGCCGAGAACTGGGACCAGTTGTGCGCTCACTTCGGCGACGAAATCTTCGAGCGGCTTAACGGGAAGTCCGACAGTCAACGTCGAACGGTCAGCGACCAGCGGCGCCACGTCATGTCAGCGCTCGCAACAATCGCCTCCCGATACCCCGCCATCGCCGAGATGCTCCGCCACGAGGCCGATCGTGATGCCACACTCCGGCAAGATCGCGGCTTCCTCTTGTGGGCCAAAGAAGAGAATAGGGGTGATGAAGGGGCTCTTCGTGCGCTTGTGGCAAAACTCGACCCAACGGCGCACGATCGGCAGGACCATATCCTCGAATCGGTACTGGACCGAGACAGCTGGAATGTGTCCGACGATGTGTTCAAGGCCATCCTCACCGAGGACGCCATCGACACCCGGTCAGGCCTCATTGATGTGAACGAAAAGCTAGGCGCCTACGCGCAACTATTTCCAGCGGACACCTTGTCCATCGCCGCCCTCCGAGACCTCGAAGCGTGGTTCGAAAACGACCCCGCAAGGCGCGGCCACCGCGACTGGGGCAGCATCTTGGCCATTGCGTTTGGTGCAGCCGAACCGCAAGATCTGCCAGCCCTTGCGACCCGCGCTCACGCCCGATTCCGTATGGGCACCTTGGACCTTTATCTGCCCATGCTCACCAAGCCGCTGATCAGGCGGCTCCGCGTGGACATGGACGCTATAGAGGCGTTCGAGGGCGCCCTAAGCGATCCAATGGGTATTCGTGAGAACAGCCCCGTACTGGCGGCCTCCTGGGATCCGATTGTCGACGCATACCAGGAAGTACAACCGTTGCAACGCATGTACCTCTTCGCCATGGCGCTGCGCCAGGCCGGTGCCCTGCCGCAAGCGGACGCGGCAGCGGCAACCCGCGTGCTTGAATCCGCATCACCGGACACCGTCGTACACAATCCCTTCACTGGCCACGAGGGTCCACTCTGCCTCGCCGTACTCGACCTCGCTGCGCACTGATACCGCGATGGGTGCGGATCCTTTGGAGGGATGACCGGCAGCTCAACAGCGACGGAGACAGCGTTGGATCCGTTCGGCGTTCAAATACTTGGATGCCTGGGCAGGTGAAGGGCCACGACAATGGTGAGATGCGGTCGCCGGAACTCACTGAGGATGAATATGAGAGATCTGTCGAGAGCCTGCGCGGTGCACGCCTTGTAGAAGTGACCTACTACCCGCTGAGCTGCGGTGATGATGACGCCGATATCGAGGAGTGGGACTTCGGCGTGTGGCACCAGCCCACGATGGGTGTCGGACTGCTTGCCGAGGACGGCACGCAGTACTCGGCGGTGTGGGGCCATAGTTTCGACCACTATGGCCTGGAGGTCTTCCGAGGGCCCATGTCCGACCACCTGAACATGATCGGACAGCCCGGAGGGACAGCGGCCGTGGTGGTAACCGACCACCCCCGTTGGTCAGGGCTCATCGGGGTTCCGCTGGTGGGCGCCGACATCCTCTGGTCCGAGGGCGACTCCGGAGTCCGACTGCCGGTTGCGGTCGAGCTTCGTGCACCTGCTGCCACGGCGTGGCTTGTCGCGGGTCGTCCGGCGCAGTGGCCGCCAGATGGGCGTTTCTGGCTCGGCACCGATGACGTGATGACCGTTTTCACGCATGAGACCGCTGTCGCTGTCGGTCTGTCTCCGGAAAGCGCAGAAGGCTGACGGCGACCGGCAACACGACAGGGCGAAGGCGCCCTGCCGCGACACCAGCAGTGCCCGATCTCGCGATCAGGAGGTGAGGGAGTACTCCTGCCGGTTGGGTACGGGGTAGAGGCGTTGGTGCTCGCGGGTGGTGTGGAAGCGCCAGTAGTCCTCGAGGTCGCCGTTGGCGACCAGGGTGCGGAGCCGGAGGACGGCTTCGGCTCCGGGCAGGCCCCAGCGGGCGCCGGTGATGTCGAGGCGGTCGGCGATCAGATGTCGGCAGGCTCCTTCGACCGCACCTGTGGCAATGGGCCAGCCGTTGGCCAGCGCCGTGTCGTAGTGGAGCTGGTCGAGGTGGCCGGTCAGATAGCGGTGGCAGGCGGCTACCGACTCGCGTCGGACGACAGGTAGCCGTTCCTGGTCGGCCTGGGCGGTCATCTCGTCGGCGGCGCGAGCGGCCTGGCCTGCGAGGATCGTAGTCAGGTGGTCGGCAACCCAGGCTTCGGCGTCGGGGGTGCCGGGTTTGTGGAAGGCGTGGGCGGCGGCCCAGATGTACTCGGCAACGTGAACGAAGTCCAGCAGGACGTGCACCGTGCCACCGCGCCGGTCGGCCTCGGCGGCGATCAGGTCGAGCTGATGGCGGGCTCCGTCGACCAGAACAACCCAGGGCCGCAGGTGCTGTGGGTCGCGGGCCTGAGCTTGGTCGAAGGCGTCGGCGATGACCTGCTCGGGCGGGCGGACCAGGGAGGCGGTGCACCACTTGTTCTCCGCCTTCGGCCCTCTGCGAGTGGGGCGTTCGCCGCTGCGGCCGCCGGGCGGATGGATCACATCGTGCGGCCGCCTGGGCGCCGGTCGGATGTCGAAGACGCAGGCCACGGTCGCCATCCGCTTGCGGTTCGGCTTCTCGCCCGGCGCGAGTCGGCCGCGATGACCGCCGGCTGCTTTCGCTGCGGCCCGGCGGGTGGCCTCCCGCAGGTCCTCCGGGCGCATCACCACGCCCTTGCCGTCCACTTGGACCACCAGCGGCATCTCATGGCTGCATGGCACCGGGACCCGGGCCTGGTAAAAGGCGTGAATGTCGGCCGCGGCCGCGGCCACGAGTTCTTCGAGTCGGCGTTTGCCCAGCACGTTCCCGCAGCGGCCGGTCACCGCCCGGTGGGCCTGGTCGAACGAGCCGCGGACGGCTTCGGTGACCGCGAGCCGCCGTAAGCCCATCGAGTGCCGGCCCTCTGGCAGCGACAGCGCGACATCGGCGGGATGGATGTTGCTGGCGCCGGGACCCCGGTGGGCGACCCGGGTGACCCGGACCAGTCCGAAGACACTGGCCAGCCAGCGGGAGTGCCCGGTCTCCCGCCAGGGCCGCACCCGCCCCTCCGGCCCGATCACGACCGGCCTGGCACCGGAACAGACCTGCTCTTCCTCACGCCGGGCGCGCAGGTCCAGGTGGTCCTGCAGCAGCAGGCGGAGCAGTTCCCGCCCAGCGGCTTCGAGGTGTTCTTCCAGTTCAGCGTGAGTCCACCGGCTCGCATCGCTTCCTAATGCTGTTGTCAAGCGGCCGTAGTCACTGGAGGTGTGACTTGGTAGCACCGTCGGTCACGGATCAGAGCCCACAGGACGTTGACGCGTCGGCGGGCCAGTGCGAGCACGGCCTGAACGTGTTTCTTCCCCTCGGTGCGTTTGCGGTCATAGAACTTCCGCGAGTTCGGGTCGCATCGGACGCTGACCAGCGCGGAGGTGTAGAAGACGCGCTGGAGCCGTCGGTGATAGGCGACCGGTCGGTGGAAGGTTGCCGCTGACCTTGCCGGAGTCGCGGGGTGCCGGTGCGACGCCGGCGAAGGCCGCCAGGGCGTCTGGGGAGTCGAACTCGTCCAGGTCGCCACCGACGGCGGCGATGAACTCCGCACCGAGCACGGTGCCGATGCCTGGGACGCTCAGGACGATCTCGGCGAGTTCGTGCTCGCGAAACCGGCCCTCGATGAGCTTGTCCATCTCGGAAACCTGCTCGTTGAGGGCCATCACCTCCTCGGCCAGGGTATGGACCAGCTTCGCGATGGTCTTCTCCCCGGGGACGGCGGTGTGCTGCCGCTCGGCCGCCTCGACCGCGGCCTCGGCCAGAGCTCTTGCGTTGCGGACCTTGCGGTTGACCAGCCACTTCGTCAGCCGTGTGACACCGGCCCGGCGGATCGCCGCCGGGGTCTGATATCCCGTCAGCAGCCTGAGCGGGCCGGTGTTGGTGACCTCCAGAGCCCGCTCCAGGGCCGGGAACATGCCCAGCAAGGTGCCGCGCAAGCGGTTCACCGAGCGGGTGCGATCCTCGACCAGGTCGGCACAGCGTCCGGTCAGCAGCTTCAGCTCGATGGCGGCCTCGTCGCCGGGACGGATGGGCCGCAGGTCGCGGCGCATCCTGGCCTGGTCGGCGATCACGTAGGCGTCGCGGGCGTCGGTCTTCCCCTCGCCCCGGTAGCCGTCGGAGGCGCGATTCACCAGCCGACCGGGCATGTAGAGGACTTCCTGGCCATGGTTGATCAGCAGGGCCAGCAGCAACGCGGGTTCTCCGCCGGTCATGTCGATGGCCCAGGTGACCTCGCGGCCGTCGGCCATGTCCAGGACATCACCGATCAGCTTCAGCAGCTCGGGCTCGTCGTTGGCGACCCGCCGCGACAGCAGCGTCTTGCCGTTCACGTCCAAGGCAAGGCCGTGGTGGTGCCCCTTGCCGCTGTCGATCCCCGCCCATATCCGGCTCATCGTGCTCCTGAGGTGCGTGTTCGTTCTGTTCGTACCACGGACGACCTCGCCGGCATTGCTCTACTCAGCGACTTGTTCGCACTTCCTAATCGGCGGCCGAGTCGTCGTGGGGTGCCGGGCGGCGAAGCGAGGCAAGCCACGAGACGGCAGCCGCCTGATAGCCACACCCAGCACCCCTGGGCGACCCAACCCTACGAATGGCTCGATCAACCCGTTCAAGAAGGTAGAGCCGCCTGACAGGGTGCTTGTCAGCGTCTCGAAGGCGCTGATCGAGCGGGCAAAGGGGTCAGCGGTGGCATGAGTGTCGTACGGTTTCATCTCCAGGGCTCTTCTCGTTCTGCATCCGATATGGGTCGCACCTTCGAATGTGGGCGGAAGAGCCCTGTTTTCAGCGGGAGTCGGGCGAAACGCTGGCCCGGCGGCGGGCCGGCGTGAACAAACCGGGTGCGTCCTCGTCCAGCCAGCCCCGCTCGACCAGCCGCTTCAGTTTCGACCGGGTGCCCTCGATCTTCCCGGTCTCGGCCGGAAGACCGATCCTCGGCACGATCTGCTTGGCGCGGACCGGCCCCGGCGCGTCCGCCACCACCTCCAGAATGTCCCGGTACACCGACGGCAGCACCTCTGGTCCCATCCCCGGCTGCCAGTTCGGCACGGTCAGCACCCCGATCACCTGCCGGAGGCCCCGGCATAGGCAGAGACCGCCGCGTCACCGGCAGGCGGCTGGCCCGTGGCCGACGGCACATCTGGGGCTTCGGACGTCATCTCCGCAAGCACCTCGGTGACCGTCTCGCGCGTGATCCGCAGCCGTTCCAGATCCTCCCGGGACTTCTCCAACCGGGCCGACAACGCCGCAAGTTCAGCCTCCAATGCCTCCACCCGTATCCGGGCGGCCGCCTCGCGAGCCTCCAACTCCTCGAATAGCGAACCCATCGGCAGCCCTCCTTCACCACCACGGTAGAGACGAGCAAGTCCCCAGCACAGCCCCGAGTAGCGTTATCCCAGGTCAACCCTTCACCCCAGAAGAACTGCACCCTACCGCGATCGGCCCCCATGCCAAATAAGGGGCCGATCAGCGGGCCGAGCGCGGCAACTCATCGGCCGCATCGCCAGCGCCCCTATCTTCGTTGAGTACCACTACGGCCTGGAAGCGGCCCGAATGCACCGACATCAAGATTGCTCCACCCCGACAGGTCGGCGAAGGCATGCACTCCGTCGTTTCCAGACCGTCAAACCCGGGCGTACCCAGCCCGGTCAGGGGGATTGATCGCCTGGCGTCAGCGGGCCGTGCACGGCGGCGTACAGGGGGCGGGCCGGGCTTCCCCATGGGGTCCAGCCCGGTCCTTCACTCTTGTGGGTGACGCGACGGCCGCCTGCTGGGTGCCCGGGTGCCGTGCATGGACCGTGCCACGCTGCGGGGCGCCGCTGGGTGACCGGCCGCTGTGCCCGGCCTGCACGGTGGGGGCGCGCGGTGTAGCGGTCGTCTGATATGCGTTGCCTTTGTGGGCGTCTGGGTGGTGGTGTTTCCCTGGTGGCGTAGCGGTACCGCCCCAAACCCCACCCCCCCCACCTCACCAAAA
>NZ_JARAVK010000096.1:0-2201 GCF_033792765.1 Streptomyces sp. PA03-6a
GCGTCCAGACCGAACCCGATCGCAGCACCCGTCGCAATCGACACCAACAGCCGCTTCATAATCATCATGAAGATCGCCCGGGCCCCACTGATCAACGCCGGGATCGCCTCAGGCGCCCAGAACGCCAACTGCCCTATCTCGAACGCCGTCCAGCTGAGCATTCCGATGATCATGTACTTCGCGTACTCGATCTGCAGCGCAGTGTGCTTGCCGAACTGCCCCAGCCGCCCCGCCGCATCAGACATCTCCGGCAGACTCGCCCGCAAGCGCCGCGTGAACGTGGCAAACCCATCCGCCACCGACCCCCCGACGCTCTCCAGGACACCGCGCACCGACGGCCCGATCTCACTGGCCAGCGCCATCAACTGCCGGGCAGCCTGATCCCACAGCTCGCCCAGAGCACGCAGCCCCGTCTCATCACTCTTGGGCCACCGCTCCCCCACAACCAGCGGAGCAAGCCACTCCAACTCCCGGGGCATCGGAATACTCAACGTTAGTGCCTTCTTGTGCCGCCATCGGCGTTTCCGGCGTCGCCGGAAGTGCCGCGGTACAACTGCTGAGAGTTATGAGAGTTCTGATCTTCTGTATTTTTGAGACCGGCGGACAGGGTATCGATGCCGTCATACATGCTCTCGACTACATCGCCCATGTCTTTCGTGCTGCGGATGAGCATCTTTGCCGGTCGGCCGTACTGCTCGTAGAACTGTCTCCCGGGGGCGTCGTCGCCCCAGGGTTCGCCCAGCCTGACAAGCCCGCCCTGCAGTCCCCCAGCAATCTGTTGGAACCGTCGCTGAAGATACTCCAAATGCGGAAGCTGCTCGTCCAACCCGTCAGTATCGGCATAGAATCTTCTATCGGGCACGCGTCTCCTCCCAGCTCCTAGTCAATGCAAGACGCGGCACGCGGAATCACCGGGCGCCGCCATCCCGTGCTTCCGGATGCCCCTCGGCGAGGTATTCCCGCACGAGGTCGGGCATCCCCGGCTCCTCCTCGAGCATCGCGCTGGCATCAACCCTGCCTTCGAGCAGGTCCGCGATCCGCACCCCGGCGGGAAGTCCGGCCGACGTGATGTCCCCAACCGCCTCGAGTGCGTTCGCACGAGCCTGCCGAAGGGTCGACACCAACGCTTCCGACAATTCTTTCGGCGACATACGGCGATAAGCACCGGTCGGGAACTCGATCGAGACCACCTCGCCCTGCGCACTCACCGTCGCCTTAACAGCCTGCCGGGAAGCAGTCGCGGTACCGGTCACCTCGTTAATACGGCGACGAGTCTCGACAGCTTCTTCGCGCTGCCTGCGGTACAGAGCCAACAAGTCGTCAATCTGCTGGTCATAAGAACTGGTCACGTACTGCTCCTTGCATGATGCACTCGTAGTACGGCGTATGGGAACGGTTCACCAACCGGTGTCACCGGACCGCTCCAGTCCCGTCTGACGCCGCCGAACCCCAGGTGTCGCCCTCCTGGACCAGCAGGTCGGCGATCCTGCGGCTCGGCTGCTCCTCGTCTTCCTCCGGTTCTTCGTGACCGGACGGTTCAGCAGCGGCTTCGGAAGGGGCGTTGTACACAGGAAGCACCGCCGAGAAGGCGAGGTCGCCGGCGGTCGGCGCCGAACGGTCAGGACGCCAGGTGGCCAGCGATGAGCCTTCCGTCTCGCCCTCCGCCGTAGTCTCACCATTCCACGTGCTGCGCTCCTCCATGGCGTGGCCCGTTGTCACAGTCTCTCGCTCGTCGTCCGTCGGTACAGGCCACAGCAAGGACACGAAAGGCGTCGCGGCAATGCCCCAGGCTTCGGGATCGTCATCTTCGTCATCCGGCGCCGGTATGTTGCCGGGAGCCGGCGGCGTCGGCCCTGTGTCACCTGGTGGCGCCTGCAGTGCCTCCGCCGCGCCGCCTTCAGGATGCTGAAGGCGGCGCGCGGAGGGTTCGTCTCTGGGTTCCCCTGATCTGGGGCCGGACGCAGCGGTCGCCGCCAGTCCTGCAGCGGCCGCGCCGAGCAGCGCGGTTGCGTAGCCATCATCCGAGTTGTCCCGGGCTGCCGATACGTGGTCGGCAGCAGCTTCTGGTGCTGCCATCACCTGAGGTGTCACAGGAAGCCCATCGGAGCCGAGCGGCACATCCCCCGTCAGCTCCTGGTCCGCGTCGGTGTCATTGTCGAATGGCAGTCCAAGTCCCTCGCCACCCGCCTCCGCACCGCCAT
>NZ_JARAVK010000096.1:2301-32442 GCF_033792765.1 Streptomyces sp. PA03-6a
CGGCCTCCTCCGCCACCGCCGGATCCCCAGTCCACGGCTCGGCGTCGGCTTCGATGAGACCGCTGGCATCGCTGGGCTCGACCGCCCCCGCGTTTGCAGACGCTCCCCCGGCACCCATACCAGGGGCCATCGGCATACCGCCCATGCCCATACCCATTCCCTGACCGGCCTGCTCGGTGTCGTTGTCGAATGGCAGTCCAAGTCCCTCGCCACCCGCCTCCGCACCGCCATCGGCCTCCTCCGCCACCGCCGGATCCCCAGTCCACGGCTCGGCGTCGGCTTCGATGAGACCGCTGGCATCGCTGGGCTCGACCGCCCCCGCGTTTGCAGGCGCTCCCCCGGCACCCATACCAGGGGCCATCGGCATACCGCCCATGCCCATTCCCTGTCCTGTGCCAAGGCCAGGCGACTCAAGGTGACCCGGCAGACCCGACTCCGTTCCAATGTTCCCGGGAAAGGCCGCGGGTGTATCGAGGCCGTTCCCCACTCCGTCTGTGCCACCGATACCTGTATCTCCGGGAAAGTCCTCAACTGCGCGACCCCAGTTGAAAGGATCCTCCGAAAGGTCGAGGCCGCCGGAAGGCAAACCGGACCCACCCCCCGTGCCCGTCTTTCCGGGGACGGGAGTAAACGACTTTCCGGGGAAAGGAGTGAGGGGCAGGGGCGGTATGCTGCCCCCTCCGGTGCCACCGCCCGTCAAGTCGCCGCCACCGCCGGTGAGGCCGCCAGCCCCTGGGAACGGTTCCAGTTCAGGTGTATCGAAGGAGTTGTCACCCAATCCTCCAGCTCCGATTGAGCCCAGGTCAGGAGTTCCGTCAGGCCCCACACCTCCAAGCCCGGGGTCGAACGCGGCAATATTCGGCATACCAGCGCCCCCGCCTCCGCCTCCGCCTCCACCCGGGAACGGGTCCAGCTTCGCCGACGCGGGTCCGCCTCCGAGCCCTCCGACATTGGGTCCGCCTCCGAGCCCTCCTGCATTGGGACCGCCTCCGAGATCCTTCAAGTCACCGGCGCCGTCCTTCGGATCGGGGTTTCGAATGTCTTCCGGGGAGCGCACCGAGTCGATATTGACCTGGTATTCGCCGGCCAGGCTCCTCAGCACGGCCCGCATGTCGCGAGTCATGTAATCGGCCACAAGTTGGGCTTTCGGGCTTTGATCCAAGGGCCATCCGACCCCCATCCTGATCGCCTGCGCCCTGTACCACTCTATAATGTCCACGGTCTTGCCCTGGGCTCTGGCCAGATTAACTCCGTTGTCCGCAAGTTGCTGCGGCACAGAATTTCCCATCTCGCCCCCAGTGAGTACGTCTGCGGCCGCATTCACTGAACGAGAGTAGAAGTTGACCATATCGACGAATGTGTCCGCGGCCGCACCTTTCCAAGGGCCGCCGTCACTCCCCGCCAGGGCTTCCGCATTGTCACGCATGTTCTTCGAAACTGCAGAAAGCACTATTTCTACATTCTTGAAGTGGCCGGCCGCATCCCGCAGGGAGACCGGGTCAGCGTTGGCCATGCGGCGATCGTTCAATTCGATACTCGCACCGTCGCCGATCCCTCCTTGGATGGATGCCGCAATCTGAACCCAGTCCCAGGTATCGTAGTCGTCGACAGAACCAGCATAGTCAGGATCGCCGTATACCCCGTGATCGCCCCGTGTGAACCCATCACCGTCGTAGGTCTTTTCCTCAGGCATGTGTCCCCAAGTCTCCGTTTACGCTTAGGCCAACCATTCCGCATCCCCCGTACTGCGCTATGGGACGGAGATACGTGAAAGACGCCAGTTACTTTTCTTTGCTCCCGGAGTCACCGACGTCTTCCATGAATTGATCGAAGTCGTCATCGGCGTTCCTCATGGCGTCGTCCAGATCATCCGCAGACATACGACTGGCTTCATCAGCCGATTCGTACTCCCTCGCGAGAGTTCTCACGCCGTCTCGCATACTGCCCAGACCCTCGACAAGGTCCGTGGTGACCATGAGGTAGCGCGCCTTCAACCCGCTATCCCCGTTGACACCATTGATCTTGTCCCTCAAGGCATTGGCGTGGTAAAAAGTGCCCGGCTTCACCTGGATCTTCTCAAGACCGGCATGCGCACTTCGCACGTACGTGATGAGACTGTCGATATGGTCGGCGAATCGCAGCAACGACGGGGTGTCGACGTGAGTACCGTTACCGGAATTGCCCGAACCTCCACCCGCAGCGGGCGGAACACTCAGGCGGTCAACATTCCATCCCCACACATCCGCACCATCACCTGGCGGAACATCTGTACCACCACCATATGTCTCGATATCAGGAGCGTGCCCATTTCGAGCATTGCTGTCATTTTGATCCTGGGAATCATTCCGCCCTGGATCGCTACTGCCGGCCATCGCCGATTCCTCCAACCCGGAAGGTTGATGCCCTGACGCTCGTCTACGGCATATACGTTGATCGCACAAAAGCATCCGAGTGACGGCTGCGGTCCGCTTGCAACCGTCACGGGTGCGGGCACGCTCTCGATAAATACGCTCGGGAGCCTTCGCTTACACGCCGAGCAACCCTCCCGTTTCTCCGCACCGTTATAGGCACGGAGAAACGGGAAGGACTCTAGTTACTTTTCTTTGCTCCCGGAGTCACCGACGTCTTCCATGAATTGATCGAAGTCGTCATCGGCGTTCCTCATGGCGTGCTCCAGATCATCCGCAGACATACGACTGGCTTCATCAGCCGATTCGTACTTCCTCGCGAGAGTTCTCACGCCGTCTCGCATACTGCCCAGACCCTCGACAAGGTCCGTGGTGACCATGAGGTAGCGCGCCTTCAACCCGCTATCCCCGTTGACACCATTGATCTTGTCCCTCAAGGCATTGGCGTGGTAAAAGGTGCCCGGCTTCACCTGAACCTTCTCCAGACCGGCATGCGCACTTCGCACGTACGTGATGAGACTGTCGATATGGTCGGCGAATCGCAGCAACGACGCGGTGTCGACGTGAGTTCCGTTACCGGAATTGCCCGAACCTCCACCCGCAGCGGGCGGAACACTCAGGCGGTCAACATTCCATCCCCACACATCCGCACCATCACCTGGCGGAACATCCGTACCACCACCATAAACCTCAGGGGGGGTGGCTGGAGGGTCGTCGTGTTCGAGGAGCTGGGTCTCACCGGAATCACCCGAATCATCGGAATCATCCGATGAGATGCTGTCCCGCCCCATGCTTCATCACACCCTATCCCCAGAGGTTGACGCCCTGGCGCTCGCCATTGGCGTAGTACTCGTTGATCGTGCCGAGCATCCGGGTGGCCATGGAGGCTTTCTCCGTCATGTCAGCGGCGGCTGCGTCCCACTGCATCTTCACCTGCAGGTAGGTCTGCTGAGCGTCGCTGGTCCACTCGCTGAGCTGCCGGCTCGCCTGGGTCTCGAGATCGGTGAGGGTCCGGTTGATGCGCTGGGTAATGGAGTTCATCTCACCGACGATGAACTCGACCTGCTGCATCTGGATGGTGTACGTGGCCATCTGTCCTGCTCCTTCGTGGGAACGTCTGGATGTGTCGCTGGGAGCCGCGTCAGGACGAGAAGCCCGGCAGCCCGACGGTGCCGCCACTGATCTGCTGGGCGGCCTGCCGGGCCTGGTCCTGCGTGGCGTCGTGCGTGTTGGCGTAGACGTTCGTGTTCTGCGAGAGCTTCTCCAGCATCAAGCCCAGCGCCTGGTTGACCCGGCTGAAGTCGTTCAGCCACTGCTGCATGGCACCGTGGTAGATGTTCGCCGCCTCACCACCCCAGCTCGCCTGGAGGCCCTCGATCTGGCCTTGCATCTGGGCGTACGCACCGCTGGTGTCGTCCAGAGCAGCCTGAAAGCTGCTCTGGGCGGAACTCATTCCCGACAGATCAACTGATGTCTGGGGCATCGTGCAGTCCTCTCGTATTCCATGGCGCCGCCGGATACGCCGGCAGCTCGTCCGCACCATTGCGGGTGCGGGCCGACACCTGATTGGGTATCACCGGCCACCGACCAGGCAGCGCGGACATACCGCGCTGTGATCGTGGACGTTTTTCATGTCCGCACCAGAGATCCGCTCTGCTGCGGTGGCTCCGCCGACTCCGCGAGAATGCCGGTCACTTCACCAGCTGCAGCCGCCGGCACGGAATCGTTGGGCTCGGACTCGGGAAGCGCTCCGGCTGGCACCGCACCACGGGCAAGGTCGGAGGCAGAGACCACGCGCGTGCGTGCCGTCGCGGCGAGCCGCTCCGCCAGGCGGTGGACTTCCCAGGCGCCTATGCGTGGCGGTGACACCCGAAACGATGCCGCGAGTGCTTCTACGGCGTCGTCGGCGAGTTCAAACCCGAAGCGGTGCAATTGACGCCATACCAGCTCGACAGCCTCATCGTCGGTGTAGGGATCCAAGCGGAGGTACTCGGCAAATCCTTGGACGATGTCTAGGCGTTCACGGAACAGCTCCTTGAGGGCTCCGGGAGTTCCACACAGGGCCAGGACCGCGTGACACGGCGTGTCTGCCAAGTAGCTCAAGCCGTCGAGTACGGCGGCTTGTTCGGTCTGCGGGCGGTGGCTGAAGGGAGCGTCGAGGTGCAGCAGCACCATCCCGCCCTCTGCCTCCGTCAACGTTGTCATCAGCCGGTGAGCGGGCTGCTCCGGCCAGCGCGCCGGGAGGGTGGACAGGCTCACCTCGTGAACGGTGCCGACGGTCAGCAACCCTGCTTCCGTCAGGCATGCGGCGTACGCCCGGGCCAGTGCCCGGCGCCCGGCTCCGAGTGGGCCCTCCAGCACCACGTTGGCCTGCGTCGAGATGGGCCGGCCGCGCTGCGCCGTCGCATCGGCGAGCGCCGCCACCCGGGCGCCCAAAGCGGAACGGCAGGTGGCGAGCCCTGTCATTGCGTCGAACTTGCCGAGCGGCGTGGACACGCGACCGGTGGCGGGCTGCCTACTGGGGACGTCAGGCTCTGCCTCTGCTTGTGCGTCAGGGGTGTCCGCTTCGCCTTGCGCCGAAGTTCCCGTGTCGGTGGGCGTGGTGATCACGTCGACACCGGTGAGCCGGGATAGCTCGTGGTCGTCCTCGGGCGGTTCTGCGGCAAGCCGGGAGGCCTGTCTGCTGATCATCTCTTCGAAAACCTGCCGGGCGACGCGGCCGTTGCCGAAAGTGTCGCCCTTGGGCACGTTCCTGAAGTAGCTGTCGAGCGCTGTCAGCGCGGATTCCGACAGGTCGTAGTAATGCTTGGCGCACAGGCCCTTGACAATGGTGACCAGTTCGTCCGCGCTGTAATTGGGGAACTCCACGGTGCGTGCGAAGCGGGAGGCCATGCCCGGGTTGGAAGCGAGGAACTGGTCCATCTGGGCCGAGTACCCGGCCACGATCACGACGGCCTCGTCTCGGTGGTCCTCCATGAGCTTCATCAGCGTCTCGACGGCTTCTTGGCCGAAGTCCGGGCCCGTCCCACGGGACTGGTTGGTCAACGTGTACGCCTCGTCGATGAACAGCACGCCGCCGAGCGCCTTCTTGAAGACCTCCGTGGTCTTGATGGCCGTGCCACCGATGATCTGGGCCACGAGGTCGGCACGGGCCACCTCCACGATGTGGCCCTGGCTGAGGATCCCCAGCTCTGCCAGGACCGCCCCATAAAGACGCGCGACCGTCGTCTTGCCAGTGCCGGGCGGTCCTGCGAAGACCAGGTGTCGACTCATGGGCGGCATCGGCAGGCCCATCTCCCGGCGGCGCTGTGTCATCTTGTTGAGATTGATCAGGCCGGTGACCTCGCGCTTCACGCTTTCCAGCCCCACCAGCGCTTCCAATTCCGCCAGTGGGCCCGTGGCGGCGTGTCGATCCTGCTGCCCGCGGGAACCACCGTCCCCCGCAGGATCGCCCAGGCGTTCCGAAACGACTGCCGCTGAGCTGCCGCTGCCGACGTCGACCCGCTCGACGGAGACCTGGCCTGACTTGAGCTGGTGAACAGGAATACCGCCGTTGTCACGGACCTCGCAGTCGTACACCCACACGGGTTCGTCGGTGTTGCAACGCACACCGTCTCCGCCGTTGTCGAATACGGCGCAGTTGATTATCTCTGCGCGTGACGACGCCTGGACATTGACACCGTGGCCGCGCGCACCGCTGATACGGCAGCCGACCACGGCGACCTTGCCGCCTCCGGTGGCACGGAGTCCGTCACCGTCGGAACCGGAGAGTTCGCACTCCCTCAACTCCAGTTCCGCGTCCGTACCGACGACTGCCGAGCCACCGGTGAAGGCCGATCCGTCCACGGCGGCACGGGACCCCGAGGCGAGGGCGAGCGCTGTGCCCCCACCGACCTGCACCCGCACGGACGTCAGCGTCGCGGTGGCACCTTCCGCCAGTTCAACGCCAGCCGGTCCCTTCACTGCCAGATCGGCGTCTCGCACGCTGAGCCGTGACTGCAGGCCGGTGGCCTTCAACGCCACTCCGCTGCCGCCACCCGTCGTCAGGCGCTCCAGCACCACCTCCCCCCCCGCCGTCTCGACGGCGGCCTTGCCGGCTCCTTCGACGGTCAGGCCGGTACCTTCGGCCCGGCCATTGGCCTCGACGAGAAGGCCGACTGGGCTGTTGGCGATGCGGCAGTCCTCCAGCACGGGCCGCCCCCCGGTTGCCACGTGCACACCTTCGCGTTGGGCGGCCGTTATCACGCACCCCCGCAGCACGGGGGAGCTGCCAGTGCCGACATGTACGGCTTGCCCGCCGGATCCCTCGAACGAGCACCGAGTCAGAACAATGTCCGCGGTACTGGTGAGGTACGCGTCCAGGGCAGTGCTGCCTGTGATCTCGACGTCGGTCAGCTCAGCGCGGGCGTTCTGTTCCACGGCCAGTGCGGGCTTTCCGCTGCCGCTGATTCGGGTGGACTCCAGCGCGACGGTGGCGTGTCCGTTCACACACACCCCGTTGCCGCGGGAACGTTCCAGCTGGCAGTCACGCAGCGTCAGCTGACCGTGCTCCGCCACCACGACCGCCGAGGAGCCGACCTCGCGAATACGTGAGCGCTCCATGGCGCTGCCCCCGCCGGAGGTGACGACGATTCCGGCTCCCCGGCCATTGCTGATGTCACAGTCCCGGAGAGCGACAGCCCCGTC
The DNA here is from genome assembly GCF_033792765.1 of Streptomyces sp. PA03-6a. Classification (NCBI taxonomy): domain Bacteria; kingdom Bacillati; phylum Actinomycetota; class Actinomycetes; order Kitasatosporales; family Streptomycetaceae; genus Streptomyces; species Streptomyces sp. PA03-6a. Next base: position 9,396 of record NZ_JARAVK010000096.1, read on the forward strand.
TTGCCAGGCCAGCACGGCCGCCCACGCATCGCCGGAAATGCGGCATCCGTCGAGCGCGGCCTGCCCCCGGCGCACGTCGACGACAGGAGCCTCACGATCGGTTCCCGACACGTGGACGTTGGTCAGTTGAACGGCTTCCGCCTCAAGCACCACGGTGCTGCCCGATGCCGCGGCGATCACCACCGAGCCGTCCGCGCCCTCGGCAGCCAAAGTCACCGGGCGGGTGATGTGGAGGTTCTCATCGTATCGACCGGGGGAAACCGTGATGAGTGCGCCGTCGGCTGCATCGGCCAGAGCGTCGGTGATCGCCCGGTAAGCCCCGGGACGGTCGGGGGACACCAGCAACACGGGCCTAGTCACAGTTTTACTCCCTCGTCAGGCGCACTCACGTCGCCGCCAACACCGCGCGAACGTTTCCGCCGCGTTCCGTTCATAAGGCCTGGGGGCGTCCCGAGGCGCTCCTTTAGTCCCGCGTCGCCGTGTGCGCCCGCCCCGGTCGAACCCGATTTGTTCGCACGCAACGCCGCCGCCGCGCGTTCGAGCCCGTCCAGGGCGATCTCGTCCAGCGGTACCCGCTGGGTGTCCGCGTTGCGGTCGGTGGTGGCTTCCGAGGGCGACAGTTCGCGCATCATGATCGGACCCTCGCCCTCAAAGGGGCGCAGCACCTTGAACACGGTGCCGGGCAGGAACATCACCCGGTACGGCTCGGAGGGATCGAGGAGGTTGGTACGGCGGGCTGTCATCGACCAGATGAGGAAGTCGGTGGCGCCCTCAGGTCCGGGATGCGGTGCGCTGTAGGCAGCGCAGCATGCCCACTCGGCTACCAATGCCCCTTCGCGGTACCACGCGCGCTCCGCCGCTGTGGTCTGTGCCCGCAGCAGTGCTGCACCACGGTATGACGGCAGCCTGCGCAGGCCGGCAGTCACGCAGCGGACCAGAGGGACGTGCGGTCCGACTGTTGCCGTCCGCACTTCTTCATCCACCCCGGCGGTGTCAGCGGACAGGTAGAGCCGCACGGACACCAGGTCGGTGAGGGCGTCGGCCGCTCCGTCACGGCCGCCGCGCAGCCCCGGCGATTCCGACATCACTCGCGAGACCGTGCCGGCGAGCGCGTTGTACTGGGTGCTGAACGTCCGCCGCACCCAGTCGCGCTCCTTGCCGATGCCACGCTCCGGCGGCACGGCGCACGCAGAAGCCTTGGGTACGGGTTGGACCTGTACTCCTGCCGCGGTCGAGGGTGTCGTGCTGCCGTCGGCAGGAAGACCGACCCGGTCGTCAGAACGCTTGGGTGCGGGGTCAGGATCTGGAGCGGAAGCCGGCGTGTCGGATTCCAGCCGGATCAACTGTGCGGGTGCCTGATCCGTGCCCTCCGAATCAGCGCCCGTGATCGAGGGAGTGTCAGTGGGGTCCCCTGGGTCAGACGATCCATCCGCTGGCGCTGCGGGGACTGCTTCGGACGCGGCAGATTCCCGGATTTTCAGTACCGACGCCGGCAGGCGCGGCGTGTCTGCTTCCGATGTGCCGGTGGGACCGGATTCGGGGTCGGACTGCGGATCCCGGGGAGCACTCTCCGACGGGGTCTGCGGCCGCTGTCCGCGGGTGCTGGATATGCCGTCGCCGTGAATGTGCGCGTCCGAATGGCTGGCCTTCTCCTGCCGCTGTTCTGCTTCGATATCCGGCCCGGATACGGGGCGGAGGTCGGGCAGCCTGGAACGGGTAGGGCGGGCATGGCGCGGTTCGGGCGTCGGCAGATCCGGCCCTGGACGGTCGGCGGCTGCGGACGGACTAACGCCCGTGGCGGGCGTGATCAAGGCCGTTCCGCCACCGTCCCCAGCAGCGTTGGCGTCGTCGGCCCCGGTCCGGGCAGCGTCGGATTCGGTTCGCGGCAACTCGGCCGTCGGCGCGTCGGGCGCGGTGGATGCCGCAAGGGGAATCATGGGTGCGCCGGGCTGAGGACCCTGTTCACCGCGGGTGGTCAAAGGCGCAGGTACCCGGTCGTCGGGATGCGAGTAGGTGCGTGCGGACATTCCGTCGGAGCTCTCGGCCCGCTCGCGCTCAGCGGCTTGCCCGGCCTCCGGCGGCTGCTGCGACGACGTGGTCCAGGGTGCGAGTCCAACCGGGCGGCTGGGCCTGGTGGCGGGCGCGGCAACGGCCTGCGGACCGAATGCAGCATCGGACGAGGGGGACCACAGGTAGGCCTCCTCGGTTATGCCAGCCGCCGTGCCCGGATCGTCTGCGGGCACGAGAGAGAAGCTCTCCCGCAGGTCCGGATCCAGTTTCCACAGGACGTCCTCTGCGAGAGAACGCATGCGGCGTTCCACGCCCGGATTGCTGCGGTCGTAGAGGATGGCCGCATAGCCGGGCCCGGCCGGTATGCGGCGCACCGCGTCACCATCGGCCGGCTCGGTCGACGTGCGTACCCACAAGCCGCTTTGGACAACCTCCAGCACCGCGTCGGACGCCAGTTCGTAGACGCCTGTGGTGATCTCCGGCACTCCCAAAAAGGGGTGGCGCAGGCCGAAGAGCGACGGCGGGACAGGGACGCGGCCCGTACGCGGGAAGTACATCAACTCACGGACGAAGGGGCGGTGGCCCAGCCTCCCGTCCGGCCGCAACGTGACCACTTCGGGTGAGTCGAGGCCGACACGCGCCTGGACCGGCACGCCCGCGTAGAACACCACACGCTGGCCGAGCGAGTCTGCGAGTCCTTGCCCCAGGCCCTCACCGCCCTCGGGCAGCGCGACCGGTCCGAGCTGGCAGAAGCGCACCCAGGACCGCACCGACGGCAGGACGGTTTCCCAGAACCGGGTCACGTCCGACAGCGGGATCGGCGGGCCGCCGGGGTTGCCGAGGATCACGGTGAGGATCTCGGGATGGTTCGGCAGGCGGTCCACCAAACTCTGGCTGCTCTCCGAGTATGCGGACGCGTGCGGGCTGCGCACCCAGACTCCGCTGGCCACCGGTTCGACGACTCCGTGGCCGCTGGTGGGCCAAGGCCGGTCGGAGGTGGAGAACTCCCAGCGCGGCTTGGGGAAGCGACGCGAGTCAGGCTCCGCTTTCCGGCCCGGCCGGAAACGCAGCCACCCCCCACCGAGGTCGCTGGGAATGAACAGGCCCCCACCGGATGTCGGCAGAACCTCGCCATCCGGGGCGAGCACCAGCCGGCCCAGCCGGTCCGCGATGCGCTGCCCAGCGCGCCGGGACTCCTGTGGCGTGGCTCGCCCGAAGATCAGGCGCAGGCTCTCGCCCCTGCCCTCCAGCAGATGTGCCACCGAGTCCGCTGACTGCTCCAGTGAGCCGAACGGAAGGTCCACGACTGCGACGGTGTGCTGCGGGTCCGGGGCCAGCCCCGCCGCAAAGGCAGTGGCCTGTGAGTCGAGGTCACCCTTGGGATGGATCAACAGCGTGCGGCCCGCGGCGCGGCATTGCAGCGCAGGTCCCCCTGTACGGGTGTTTCCCACGTTGAGGCGCATCCGCTCACACCACCCGCGCCAAGACGTCAGCAGGAGACCCAAGGGCGGGCAGCACCGGGGTGCCGACCCCCGCGCGGCGGGCTTGTACCTTGTCCTGCGTCTCATCGGAACGGCTCAACGGTGAGGGAGACAAACTCGGCGACGGGGAGTTCTCGCTCTTCATGGGCTGCACGGTCAGCGCCGCCGCTGTGCGGTCCAGCACCGGACCGCGCGGCAGCATCGCGAGCAAACTCTTCGGCAGCGGAGTCACACTCCCGCCACTGAGACCGAGGGCCGGCGCGGCGGAAGAGTCGCCCATCGGGTAGGCGATCCCCCGGTCGGTGATCAGGTAGGTCTGCGGGTTCGACGTGCGAGCGGCCAGCTGCTGCTCGTCGACCGCATACACACCATGCGAGGGCGGCACCAGCACGGCCTGGTTCCCGGTGGCCGCCGGGCCGCTTCCGAGGACAACGGTAAGGCTCCTCTTACCGCTCTGCAGCTTCCCGCGCAGGCACACCGCATGCGTCGTGGTGTCGGCCACAGGGGCGTCGAGGACATCCGGCAGGGCACTCTTCCTCGTTGCGGAGTCGGAGGAGAGGCGGGCGGCGGCGATATCGGCGGCTGACACCCGAAGCGGCGCGGGGGCGCCGCGTTGTGCGACGAGCAGCGCGGCTTCCGTGGCACTCACCGGAGCCACACCGTCGTCAGTCATGACATAGGACCGCTTGGTGCCGGCTGCGGAGGTGACGAATACCTGACCCACGGTGACCGGCTTTCCGGCGATCTTCCCAGCCGCCCTGCCGGCACCGTCGATCTTGGCCGGCGCGAGCGGCTCGCCGGTGGGCAGCGAGGCCAGCCAGGCGGCGGAAGCCCGGATGGGACGGTCCCCGTCCAGCCCAAGCGCGATCAGCGTGGCGAAGGACGGTACCGGGTACTTGCTGCCACGCCACAGCACGTACTGCTTGCCGTCCGGGGACTTCAGCAACAAGTGCCGGCCTGCGGGAAAGGCCGAGGTTCGGGCACCCGGCGCGAAGTCGAGGACATGGCCCGACGCCAGATCAGGTCGCAGGCACAGGGACCAATCCTGGGGAAGCAGGTTCGCCGGAGTAGGCAGTGAGTCGGGGGCGCCCTCGATACCCAGCGGTGCGCCTCGCGGTACATCGGTCAACGACTTCGCGCCGACGGTCCGCACGGTGCCGCTCTTCCCGGTCAGCAGCAAAGCGGAAGCATAGTTACGCACCGGGCGCAGCTGCCCCCTGATGAAGAGGAAGCGGCTACCGGTCTCCTTCTCCACGATGATGGAGCCTGGCTTGCGCCACTCTTCCGTGGCTACCGGCGACAGCTTCCCGTAAACAAGGAATCCCGCGCAGAGCAGGATCACGATGCCCACGCCGAAGAAGCTGCCGAGTGCGGAACGTTTGGTGGGGCTCTCGCCGGTTCCGGGATCGCCGGTGACGAGGGCACTGGCGAGTCTGCCCATGGCGAACTGGTACGCCTGCATGTGATCACGTCGTGTCTGCACGTCTCCTCCTCCCTTAGCTCGTCAGAGTCCGGAAGTAGGTGTACGCGTGCAGGAACTGCAGGAGCAGGGGAAGCAGGACGATGGCCGTGGCCATCTCCAGCAGGTCACCGATGTGTCCCCACACCGGGAGGAGGCGCCTCCCGGGCAGCCGCCACGCTGCCACCAGCAGCCCCGCGACCGCGCCGAGAAGTAGCGCGATCACGGCCAACCGGGCCCCCGTCCCCACCGGAGCGAACCGGGTCAGCAACACCGTGATCAACCCAACTGACCCGGCGATCACCATCGGCATGCGTTGCACCCAGCGATCCAGGCCCCGCGTGTGCAGCAGCACCGCCCCGGAGAACACCAGCGGGAGCAACCAGCCGATCCAGCCGCCTTCCCGCGTCATGTACCAGAAGCCAACTGTGTAGACCAGTGCAGAGGAGAGACTGAGTGTGTCGAGGTAGGCACTGGCGAGCGCGACCCCTCGCTCCACCCGTTCCTGCGCCTCCGGCTCGATGTCCTCCTGCAGCTCCTCGGCGTTACGGGGGAGCCGGGGAACGTGCAACCGGGCCATACGCAGGGACAGCCGGGGCCCGAAGTGGTTGAGCACGAACGTCCCTACCGCCACCACGGACACTGCCTCGGAGCCATGCCACTGCACGACACGCATCAGCGCAGCACCGGCAGCGGCAGCAAGCGCGGTCACCAGCACGGTGCCGGGAACGGCCGGGGGAAGCGGGCGCAGGGCCAGCAAGCCGATGGCCAGCACTGCGACACACATCGCCGCGGCCAGTACCCCGGCGAAGCCCGGTGCGAAGTCGCCGCTCGGTCCCTGACGGATGGTCAGGCCCGTCAGCCCCCCGAATGCGATCGATCCCACCCCTGCCACCAGGACGCCGCCCTTGTCACTGCCCAGTCGGGCGGCAGCCACACACCCGGCGGCCAGGACCACGCAGATGGCGCCGGATACGGACGCGGTCGGCAGACCCGGGCCGAGTGCGAGCATGGCGACGGCCAAGGCAGCCAGCACAAGCCCGGACACGGCCAGCAGGAGACCGCGGGTCAATGCGGGGCTCCAGCGGCCCGGCAGTGCAGCCACGACCTGCGCGACGCCATCGGCGACATCATCGAAATGAAGGACTGGGAGGGGTTCCTCCGCGGGCCGCAGATGCAGCACGTCACCGTCACGCAGCTCGAGCGTCGCCGGCGTGCCGTCCGCGTCGAGCGGATCCTCTCCAAGTCTCTGCAGCACCCACGGTGTACCGACATCGGCCGTATCTGTCGCCACGTGGCGCGCCAGCGTCGGCAGCAGCGCGGCAACTGTCGTGGTGACCGGCAGCGCAAGGTCTGCCCTGCCGTCGGGACCCACCACCGTGACCCGGCACAGGTCCGTTCCCGTAGCGACGACAGCCATCATCGGGGTAGCCGCCCGGCTCGCATCGGCGGCGGCCGCGCCCAGATGGTTGTACGGCAGCGGTGCGGTCATCGAACAGCTCCTGAGCGGGAGAACGGGGAGGTCGGGCACTGCGAACGGTGCCGTGGCAAACAGGGCAGCCGCCCGGATCCCGATATGGGCCTCATGAGGTCACCAAACCCGTCTGCACGAGCTTGACCGATCGCCGGGTGACGAGTTGGGCCCTGCCCGGCGGGAGACTGCGCGGCCTGGCCTCGCCGAGGAACTTGCCCTCCTCCTTGGGGTAGGAGAACAGCAGTGCGGGATTGCCTAGCTCCCACAGCCTGCGCAGCACCGGATCCATCATGGCGCGGACGGCGCCCGAGGTACTGCGCGCGACCACCACGTGCATGCCGATGTGCATGCCCTGTGCGAGTAGCGGTACCAACGGAGCCATGGATGCGGGCGCGCCCGGAGTACCGGAGAACAAGTCGTAGTCATCGACGAGAACGAACAGCAGCGGTCCCTGCCACCAGTCACGGCGGGACAGCTGCTCAGGAGTGATGTCCGGTCCCGGCACCCGCTTGTCCATCGAAATCTTGGCGTTGCCGGCCAATGTGCTCAGAGCGTCACTGTCGACGACGTACCCCACCCGGTACTCCTCGGGCACCGAGTTCAGGAGCCCCCGGTTGGGGTCGGCAACCATGATCCGGGCCTGGCTCGGCGTATAGCGGGAGATGATGGAGCGAATCACCAGGCGCAAGGCGTTCGTCTTCCCAGTCTCTCCGTCACCGAACACCATCAAGTGCGGAGTGGCCGAGAAATCGTGCCAGACCGGCTCAAGCCGCTGTTCGTCCCAGCCGACGCAGACCTTCAGGTCACCCTCGGCTGCGGGGAGCTGATTCGCCGGCAAGCGGGTCGGCAGCAAGCGAACACCCGGTGCGGGGCGGCCGGTCCAGAAGGTGTCGATCTCCGCCACCGACGCCTTCGTGGCGGCGGTCAGGTCAGTAATCTCACTGGAGCTGTCAAGCCGGGGCAGGGCCGACAGGAAGTGGTGTCCGGTTGCCGTCAGGCCGCGGCCGACCTGGTGCGGAACCGCAGCGGCAACACGGGAGCCGACCTCGGATTCCATGGAGTCGCCCAGGCGCAGTTCGAACTTCGTGCCCAGCAGGTCGCGCAGTCGCGGACGGATCTCCGACCACCGCACGGCAGAGGCGATGACATGCAGCCCGAATGCCAGTCCGCGTGCTGCTATGTCAATGACGCGCGGTTCCAGGTCCTCATAGTCCTGGCGGAGGGAGCCCCAACCGTCGACCACGAGGAACACATCGCCGTACGGGTCGTCGATGCCGCCTTCGGCCTTGAGCCGGCGATAGGCCGTCATCGACTCAAGTCCCCGCGACGTGAACTCCTGCTCGCGCTTCTCCAGCAGTTGCGTGAGCTCCGCGACGGTCCGCAGGACACGATCGCGTTCCAGTCGAGTGGCGACCGAACCGACATGCGGCAAGCCGGCTGTGGAGACCAGACCGCCACCGCCGAAGTCGAGGCAGTAGAACTGCACCTCCTCCGGCGTATGGGTCAGCGCCAAAGAGAGCATCAGCGTGCGCAGCATGGTCGACTTGCCGGTCTGTGGGGCCCCTACGAGGCCGAGGTGGCCATCGGCACCGGAGAAGTCCGCGACCAGCATCTCCCGCGACTGCTCGTACGGCCTGTCGACCGTGCCCAGCGGCACCCTCAGCGAGCCGAGTGACACGTGGCCCGCCGCACTCATGCCGCGTACGGGATCCGGAACGATGCCGGGCAGTAGCTGATCGAGGCTGGGGGACTCGGTCAGCGGAGGCAGCCACACCTGCCGTGCCGGCGGACCGCTGTCCTCCAGCCTTCCGATCAGCACCTCCAGCAGCGTCTCCTCACCTTGCTGCCCCGTGCCCGAAGCCGGACCGGAAGACTCCTCCTGCCGTTCGGCTTCGCGCAACGTCTGCTGCTCTGCCAACTCGGCAAGGTGTGCATCGACACGCTCGGACAGCAGCGTGCCCTGCTGCTCCAGCGTGAAAGCGGTGACCTGTCCCACGGTCCCCGCCTGCTGGGTGCTGCGTGCCGCCTCGTGGACAGGTTCAGGTGCGGGACCGGACACGTATGCCGCTTTGAAACGCACCAGGTTGGTGGTGTCCAGCTTCAGGAATCCGTTGCCCGGAGCCGACGGCAATTCGTAGGCGCTGGAGACACCGATGACGCTGCGCGACTCCATCGTCGAGAACGTGCGCAGAGCGATCCGGTAGGAAAGGTGGCCCTCCACCTTGTGGATGCGGCTTTCGTCCAGTCGCTGGGACGCCAGGAGCAGATGGATCCCGAGACTTCGCCCGAGGCGGCCGATGGAGACGAACAGGTCCACAAACTCGGGTTTGCTGGCGAGGAGTTCCGAGAACTCGTCCACGATGATCAACAGCGACGGCAGCGGAGTCAGGTTCGTCCCCGCGTTTCGCGCCTTCTCGTAGTCGAACAGTGAGGAGTACCCGGACTCGCGGAGCAGTTCCTGTCGACGGATCATCTCCCCGTTGATGGAGTCACGCATCCGGTCGACCAGGTGAATCTCGTCGGCGAGGTTCGTGATGACCGCCGAGGTATGCGGCAGTCGGTCCATCCCCAGGAATGTCGCTCCGCCCTTGAAGTCGACGAGCACCAGGTTGAGGAGCTCCGACGAATGCGTGGCGACCAGCCCCATTACCAGTGTGCGCAGAAGCTCGCTCTTGCCGGAGCCGGTAGCACCGATGAGCAGGCCGTGCGGGCCCATACCGCCCTGGGCAGACTCCTTGATGTCGAGCTCGACTACCTCTCCCTCCTCCGTGACGCCCAAAGGCACCAGCAGACGCGCCGACTGGGTCTGCCGCGGTCGCCACTTGGCCGCGATATCGAAGGTGCGCGGGTCGCGTATACCGAGCAGCGCAGTGAGTTCGAAGTCCGACTCCAGAGCCTGGTCCAGCAGGTCCACCGTGCCGCTCGTGCGCATCGGCGCCAGAGTGCGGGCGAGAGCTTCGGCTTGGGTGCGGGTGAGCACGTCAGCCCGAGCGGTGACTGTGTCGTCGCCGGACGGGAACGAGACGCTCGTGCCGCGGGTCGTAAGACGCAGCACCTTGGGACCGCCGGTCATCGTGCCGGTCGCGTCCAGTAGCACCACGTTCCGCAGTCCGCCCTGCAGCAGACGAGAGTTCTCCCGCAGTCGCACGCCCTGCGCCACGATCACCACGAACGGCTCGGTCATGCTCGGCGAAGCCTCGGGATCGTGTTCCGGACGGTCACGTACCTCCGCACCCAACAGCTCCATCAGCGCGTCGTGGTCTTCGGCCGCCAGCCGCACCGGGCCGGCGTCGTCCTCCTCGTGCGGATGGGCGTTGTGCGGGAGCCACTTCAGCCAGTCCCACTCAGCACGAGCAGACGCTCCTCCCAGCAGAGCGATCCGCAATTCATCGGGAGAATGGAGTACGGCAAGCTGCCCCACCATGGCGCGCAGCAGTGCGAGGGCCGCCTCGGGCTCGCCCGCCAACTCCAGGCTGCTGAACCGGCGCAACGCCACGGGGATCGGCAGGCACGGCACCGTCTGGTGCGCTTTGGTGAAGCGGCGCAACGAGATAGCGGTCAGCGGTTCCAGATCCTCCACCGGCTTGGTCTGCGGCGGCATGAACTCCAAGGCTGCCCGCCGATGCCCCTCCCCGATGCGTACGCGCCCGAAATCGGCATGCGCGGGTCGTCGTTCCCACAAGCGGGTTCCCATCGCCAGCGCCCACAACTGGCCCGGCTCGGGGTGATCCCACAGCAGGGCGGCACGCTGTCGGTCGGCAGCCTGGCGGGCCTGGCGGCGCCTCTGCACCAGGTAGCGCAGGTAATCGCGGCGCTCCGCGCGCATCCTGCGCCGGCGCTCTGCACCGGCCCGGCCAATCTGGGTCAGCGTCATGCTGACCATGGCCAGGGCCATCATGCCCGACATCATGTAAGTCGCCGGTCCGGCACTCTGCACGGAGAACATCAGTGCGATGACGCCAACACCGAGCCCCATCGGCAGGTACATCAATGCCGATCCGAAATCGGGACTCGCCGGCTCTCCCAATACGGGCGGCTCTGCCAGCTCGACCTGTCCCTCGGGCGGTTGCGGGCCCTCGGCGCGCGGTGAACGCTTGGCCACCACCGTGCTCACTGTACGGACCTTTCAGGGGCGAGCAGGTCTGCGATCCGAAGAATCGCGGCGGCCTCCGAGCTGATGAACGCGCGTGATGGCATACCAACGTCGCAGGCCGTGCTCTGCGCGCGCACGCACGGCTCCAGCGCTGTCAGTGCTGGCAGCGCCCACGAGTCGAGCGCTGGCATGCCTCCACCCTGCTCGATAACCGCAGGGAGCCGACCGAACTGCACTTTAACCCCGCACTTATACGTCATGACGACGGCGATTACCCAATAACGGGTGAGAACGTGGCCCGCCCCAAGTTTGGAGACCGAGGCATGGATTTAAGCATGCCGAGATTGCGGACTGTGCCACACGCATCGCGTGAATCCCGCACCCATTGGCTGGCCGCGAAACTCACGTCACACCTTCAACTCGGATGACTCCGGATCACAGTACTTCAACCTCATTCGGCGAAATAGAATTTTTGCGCCTCGAAGAGGAAGAGACACGCCAATCTGCGGCTGTCACCTCATGACGGAAAGTCAGACCCTGCACAGCCGCACACCGCCGACCGGCGCCGTCCGCCGGAGCAAGCCTCCGCAGGCGAGGCCCTGGCGCCGGTCCGTGTGAGGCATCCACTTCACCGGTTGCTCGCAGCCGCGTCGCCTGCGTCCACCAGAGCATCAATGCCACCGCTCCAGGCGTTGACGCAGTAGCGGCATCGCGCAGGATGCGGCCGGCGGCATCACGGTGGGGTGTGGTGTCAGGCTCATTCGTCCGTCGATCGGTTCAGCAGCCCGGAGCGCTCGATGCACGGGATGAGGCCATGGCGGTGAATCGGGTGGGCAACCAGCGGGGCGTGAGCTCGCACACCCGTTCCGCTCGCGTCATCGCGGATCCGTCGCAGGAGCAGTCCCATCGACGTTCCGCTTCGGGCGTACTTGACGCCCTGACGCCGCCCGACCGCGTCGGCGTGCGATGCGCGTCTGAGTCAGAGGTCGCCATCGTGCCGGTGAAGGTTCCCGGCCGTGGTTGCCAACTGGACATCTGCGTCAACGCCGCAGTTCAAGGGCGTGATCGACTGTCGGGCAGGGGCTGTAGGGGCTGAGTTTCGGAGTTGGCGTGAAGAACCTGGTGTTCCAGGCGATCCACGCGATCCACGAACGCTAGAGTGCTGAATCTCAGTCCCTACAGTCCCTCGCGTAGAGTCCAAAACGGATGAAAATGCCCCAAATACCCCTCATTGACTGGTGGGCGCAACTCCGAACCTCAGTCCCTACAGCCCCTAAGGAAGTGGACTTCTTCATCATTTAACTCTTATCGGACGCACCGGCCGCCAGGGGCGTCAACTCGACGACTGGAGACCACTAGTATCCAGTTGTCTGATTTCGAAAAGTCAGTCCCTACAGTCCCTGCGGCCCGGTCGAAGGGCGCCTGAACAGGCGTTTTACGGCTGAGCCTCGAGAGTCCCTGTCAGCCCCTTGCCTGATCCGAACGAGGAACCAGTGCCCCGCCACGGTGAAACCAGTGCAGCGCCGGCCTCACGGCCCGAGGACGTCGCGCACTTCTGCGCGTCCCAGGGTTGGCCTGTGCATCCCTTGGCACCGATGCGGAAGACGCCGGCAGCCAACTGCCCGCGGTGCAGCAAGGACCGTGCCCATGCTCCGCAGACGTGCGAATGCATCAACGAGGGCAAGTGGTGCCACAGTTTCCATGCGGCAACGACCGACCATGATCTGATCCACCGATGGTGGTCTCGCGAACCCCACTTCGGGGTGGGGGTTTCCTGCGGCCCAGCAGGCCTTGTAGTGATCGACGTGGACGCCCACGCCGCTCAGGTTCCCCATCGCAACCGGCTCCTGCCGGGCATCCCGATCGACGAACGGGTCAACCTCGACGGGCTCAGCAGCGGTTACGACACGATCGCTCTTCTGGCGGCACTTCGCCGGCAGACCAACCCGGTAGACGACGAAGAAACGCTTCAGGTGCAGACCGTCTCCGGCGGCCGCCACATCTGGTACAAGCGCACCTCCCACGACCCGCTTTTCAAATCCTCCGCCGGATCGGGCAAGACAGCCCTGGCATGGCAGGTCGACGTTCGTGCCACGGGCGGCTACATCGTCGCACCGGGGACCCAGACCCCTCGCGGCACGTACCAGCGCACCGGACGGGCGACGCTTCCCGCCCCGCTTCCACGATGGCTTGCCACCGAGCTCACACGGACCGGACACGTCCACCTCCCTCAACAGCCCGCCGCCGCCCAGCCGCGACGTTCGACACCGGCAACTCGCGATGGGGCAGTCCGCACCCTGCAGACCCTCCTCGGAGCTCTCGACGCGTGTGCAGCGGTACCCGAGGGAGCCGGCTTCACCGAAAAGCTCAACCGCGCCGCATTCACCGCTGGCGGGTTGGTCGGAGCGGGCCGTATATCTCACGACGAGGCGGAGCGGTTGCTCACCGAAGCAGCGCACAACGCACGCCCGCAGCAGGCGTCTCGGAATCGCCAGATCATCACCTCAGCCCTCGCAGCAGGAGCTCGCCGACCGCTTCACCCCGAAGGACGCGCATGAGCACCAACCCCGGGCCCTCCGGCAGCGGCTTCGATGCCGGCGCAGCAGCACAGCAGATGCTCGAACTCGAGCTGGTGCAACCTCAGGCTCCCCTCCCGGTGCCAGGACAGCAGACTGCGCCGCAAGCGCATGCCGCACCCGGTCTCCAGCCCCGGGAGCGAACAGCGGGCGACGGTCCGCCCTACGTCCCCGACACCCTGTCGGACAGAGGCAACGCAAAGCTCTTCGCCAAGCTGAACAAGGGCCGCTTCCGTTATGTCGACGGCTACGGCTGGTACACCTGGGACGGGTACCGATGGAAGCGCAACGGTGGCAACAAGGCTGCGCTATGGGCGGCCGGCACCCTGGCCGAACAGCTCGCTTCCACCGACCCTCTCGGGTATTTCAGCGACCGCGAAATGGCCCGCCACGCCCAGAGGTCACTCTCCGCGGCCGGGCAGAGGAATCTACTCACCCTTGCCGAAGCCCACCCCGACCTCGCCCTCGAAGCGAGAGATCTCGATGGCGACCCGTACGCCCTGTGCACGCCCGGTGGCGTGGTCAGCCTCAGAACGGGAGAAATGCGCGCGGCCGATCCTGAGCGGGACTTCCACAGTCGTTCGACGAGTGTTGCCCCACAGAACATGCCGACCCCGCGTTTTCGTCAGTTCCTCGCGGACACCTTTGGTGATGACGAAACCGGCCGCGACATGATCAGGTTCGTGCATCTGCTTCTCGGCTACTCCATCACCGGAGACGTCGGGGCCCAGGTCCTGCCGTTCCTCCACGGGGCTGGCAAGAACGGCAAATCGGCGCTCATGGACGTCGTGCTGCAGCTCCTGGGCGACTACGCGGACGCCGCGCCGCCTGGCTTCCTGATGGCCAGGACCTTCGAGGAGCACTCCACGGAACTCACCGAACTCCACGGCCGTCGGATCATCGTCTGCAGTGAACTGCGAGCAGGCGACCGCTTCGACGAAGCGCGGGTGAAAATGCTCACCGGCGGAGACATCATCAAAGCCCGGCGGATGAGGCAGAACTACTTCAGCTTCGTACCCACCCACCACCTGTGGCTTCTCGGCAACCACAAGCCCGAGGTCACCACGGGTGGCTTCGCCTTCTGGCGTCGGATCCGGCTGATCCCGTTCGAACGGACCGTGCCCGATGAGCGGAAGATCGACAATCTCGCTCGTGTACTGGTGAGGGAGGAGGGTCCCGGCATCCTCCATTGGCTGGTCCAGGGAGCTGTGGACTGGTTCCAGACGCGCGACCCGCTCAACGGGCCCGTGCAGGTGACTGCCGCAACCGAGTCCTACGCTGCCAACGAGGACCACATCGGCCGGTTCCTCGAGGAGGAATGCGTGCTGCAGCCGGGAGCGCGTGCCGAGCAGGGGCCGCTGTACGAGGCGTACACCAAGTGGTGCCTCAACGAGACCCAGGACCCTGCGGGCCCGCGAGCCTTCTCCGGACGCGTCAGGCAGGAGCTCGGGATCGCGAGCGCCGCCGACATGATCAAGACGAATGGAAGGAAGTTCTACCCTGGTGTGGGTCTCAAAGCCGATGGCAAGGCAGCCCAACGATGATTCGCGCAGGCGAACAATCGGGATTGGCATCGCGCATCGGAAGTGTCCCGTGACGGACAGCACCCACCTGATGCCGGACATACACGGCGGCGCACTACGCGAAGTCAGCCGATCGCTCTACGATGGAGGCGATCAGAGCCAGGGGCCACCCGATGACTTCACTGCTCAACCCAGTGAAACCCGGAAGGACGCAACCCTTCCCAGACTCGGTCCGGAAGCAGACAGGAAAGAGGGGCTGGAGCGATGAGCTCGCTACTGGAGGAGGACGCTCTCACCCACGAGGCGAACATCGTGTGGCTCGAGGACCCCACCAAGTTTGACTACGTACGGCAGGCACTGGACAAGACCTCCCGCAGAGCCGGCCGTCCCCGATATGCCCGCGACGGCCGCATGGTCGGTTACAGCACACTCAGCGAGGATGCAAGTCCCAACCCGGACTCAGGCCTGTATGAACGGCGTGTCTTCTTTCTGCTCCCCCACGACCGTGACCAGCATCCTGACGGAACCTACGAGCACGGCTCACCCGGCGAGGCAGTCGATCCCAGGACCCTCGAAGCCGGCAAAGTGGGCCGCAAGACCGACCGCTCACAAGGACGAGCTGCGCCTGCTGCTCAAGCTTCCGCCTGACCGCCGACACACACGGGCCCCGGCGCCTGTGTGCCCCCATTCACGGCCGTGGACCTGTGACAACTCGACGCCGGACTTCCCCGGGCAGCCGGTATCGGCTGGGCCGGCGCCCTGCCAGACACTGACAGGGCGCCGGATGACGAGGGCAGGCGTCCTAATCGGCCGCCGATGCCGTTTCGTCGCTTATGTAGCGATCACCGGGCGATACCCGCAGCCCTTGCGACGGTCTGCGTGATGGTGTTGCCGCGAGTGTCCCCGGCCTGCACCCGTATCGTGACGTACTGCGCTGCCTTCGGCGCCTTCAGCACGGTGCTGACCTTGCCGTTGCCACATCCGGTCAGGCGCGCGGTTGACCAGGTAGCTCCGTCGTCATAGGACAGCTCCACCTTCCTCGTCTGCAGGGCCGCATGGGGAGCGCCGGCCAGATGGACCGGTGTGACAAGCAAAGTCGCGTTGTGCGCTGCTTTCCCGTCGGTGGAGGTGGGCAGGTTGTAGTCGAGTTGCACAAGCGGGAGCTGCTCGGGCTTTTGTGCATTGCGCGGAGCGCCTGAGGTGAACGTCCACTCGGTGCGGGTGGACGTCGAGTACGGGAAATCGGCTGTGGCCTCGCGGCTACCGGTGTGCACCAGGCGGTAAGTGCCCTTCGAGGAGGACACCTCAGCCTGGACGTAGCCCCAGCCCGAAGCGAGCAGCGTACCGCCCCGATACAGTTCGGCCGTTTCCTTCACGGTGCCACTGCCGAACGAGTCGTAGGCGGCGTGGTTGCCGCCGGAGTCACCCCATGCCGGGACAGCGAGTTCGATGACGTTACCGGTGCGGGTCGGAGAAACGGACGCGTGGTCGTTGAATCGCGGGCGGAACACCGTGCCGAACCAGGTCACGTCCGTGGTGTGCCCCACCGGATAGCGGACCGGGCCGGAGTAGCTGGTAGCCACCGCTTGCAGGGTCGCCTCCTCCGACCAGGAGAAGGTGTTGTCCGCGGTGACGTAGTCGGTGCGATGTGCGCTGGATGTGCTCGGCAAGGTGCTGCCGACGTTGTACCGCGCCCACGGGTGCTGGTCGTAACGGTATTCGGACAAATCACGGCCATTGGGGTTGCGGAACGACACCTCGATGCGTGCCAGCTGCGACTGCTTCGGCGCATAGGTGAGGTCCGCGGGGATACGGCCCTTGAACGTGCGGACCAGGTCGTACAGGTAGTCGGTGTCGGGGTGGGATACGGCGTGCAGGCGCACGCTGCCCGACACGCTGGCGTCCACGCGGGAGATCAGCTTCTCGCCCTCGGTACGCGACACGCCCACGGCCTCGAGGGAGGTTTTGACAATCGATTCCTTCAGCCGTCCGTCAAGGGAGTTCACGAACAGCAGCAGCTTCACACCTGCGGCCTGGGCGGCGCGGACCTGATCATCCGATGTGTCACCGTCCACCCAACGTACGATGGCTGCCTTCCCAGCGGCGGCAACGCCCTCGTAGTCCCCCGCCAGACCCTGGCCGGGATGGATCAGATCAAGGCCGTACTCGCCCTCGGTAAGCATCTTCGAGCCGGGCATGACCCATAGGTCATCGAACTCCTGACCGCCTGCGGCGACCGACAGCTGCGGCTCCTGGTTGCGCCAGCGGGCGGTCAAGTACTGGTCGCCGTCGCGGCCCGGCGCCGTCGGCGCCGTCCAGATGCTGTCGAAGGCATCACCGATGATCTCGGTGTTGGTCACAGAGCTGCCGTCGGCGAACATCCGGTGGTAATCCAGGCGTCTGGTTACGTTCTGCGTGTTGCGAGGCGTCGCTACCGCGACCTCCCGCAGTTTTGTGCCGTCGAGCACCAGATCGATGTCGTCCGTGATGTCCACCTGCGGAATGACCAGCCGCGCGAAGCCCGCGGACGAGGCGCCGTGCGTACCCTCCACGGGAAAGTCGGCGACGACGGTGTACCGGCCGGGCAGCAGGAGATCGTCTGAGTTCCCGTCGCCATAGAGATGGCTGTAGTCCTGCTCGTCTCCCTTCCTGAAGAAGGAGATGAAACCGCTGGTGGGTTCACCCGAACGCCCGGTGATCTTCGTGCGCACGTGGAGGAGCCGCTGGCGGGTACTGACGCCGAGCAGGGTGCGCGTGCGTACGGTGCCGTCCGTGGATGCTGTGAGGTGGCCGGTCCAGCGTTGCAGTTCCCCTGCCTTACCCGGGTCGGTGGTGACGGCAGTGCTTGCGGTGCCGTGCGCGGGGACGCTCAGCCGCTTCTGGGAAATGGAGAACACATAAGCCGGGACCCCTGGTGCCTCCACCGCGAGGTCGATAGTGACGGCTTCGTTCGCGGTGTTGGTCCAGGTCGCAGTGGACACGTTGGTGCCCTGGTCCTCACCGGGCGAGTGGATGCCGGCGTCGATCTTGCCGGTGGCGGTGAGGGTGGCCGTAGCGGCAGCGGCGTCCACCCGGCCGTTACCACCGTCATCGGCGGAGATTTCCGGTGTCGCCTTGACTGTGCTGATCAGGGCGTCCTTGATTCGGCTGCCGGTCCAGTCAGGGTGTGCGGCAGCTACGAGAGCCGCCACTCCGGCCACGTGCGGAGTCGCCATGGAGGTACCGCTGAGACTGCGGTAGTACCCCGACCCCTCTGCGGAGTGCTGGGACCTTGCGGCCAGGATGTCGACACCGGGCGCCGTTATCTCGGGCTTGAGGGCGTCGTCGCCGTAGCCTGGGCCGCGACTGGAGAAGCTTGCGATGGCGTCCTCGGAATCGACAGCACCGACCGTCAGAGCCGCGCTGGCGGTTCCGGGAGACCCGACCGTCTGCGCGGTGGGACCGTCGTTGCCGGCGGCTATCGTGAACAGGGCGCCGGTCTCCTCGCTCAGCGCATCCACCGCACGGGCGAGCACCGTTTCGCCATCGGAGTTCGGGCCCGAGCCCAGGCTCATGCTGATCACTCGGGCGTGCACGTCTCGGGCGGCCCATTCCATGCCGGCCAGGATCCAGGAGTCGTACCCCACGCCGTCGTCGCCCAGGACCTTGCCAACGTGCAAGTCCACACCCGGTGCGACGCCCTTCTCTAGGCCGCCGGAAGCCGCACCATTGCCCGCGATGATGGACGCGACATGGGTGCCATGGCCAAGACGGTCAGTAACCTCTTCGCCAGGCACAAAACTCTGGCTGTCCTCGACGGCAGCCCTCAGGTCGGGATGGTCCGGGTCAAAACCGCTGTCTAGGACGGCGACATCCACACCCTCACCACTGTTGCCCCTGGACCAGACACCGGGGGCCCCGATCTGGGCAACCGAGTCGCTGAGAGTGGCCTTTGCCTTCCCGTCGAGCCAGACCTTGGTGACATCACCCTTCAGCTGGGGCGCTCTGCTGCTCGCACCGATTCGCGCAGGGGTATCCCCCTGTGTTCCGGTCAGGAAGGACCACAGGTCAGCCACGTGGTCCCGGTCGGCCGCCAACGCGACACCGTTGATGCTGGGCAGCTGCCGTACACCGGCAGCACCTGGCATGGCATCCGCCCTCCGACGCAACGCGGCCGCAGCGGCCTGTGCACCGTCACAGGTGATGATTAGCGGAAGATCCTCCAACTTGTCGTAGCCGTCGGCCACGAGTTGGGTCACATTGAACAGTCGCCGATCCAGGACGTTCCCGGCGAGATAGGGCTGCGCAGAGTCGGGATAGACGTAGGTATCGCCGCCCACTGTCACAACACGCGCGCCCGCGGGCTCGCCTTCGGGCCCCTCGACGGTAATGACGCCTGGTCCGCTCGACGTGGCAGGAGCGATGGTGACCTTGTCACCGGTAAGAAGGGTCACGACGGACTTGGCGGTGACAGCATGTTGCCTGGGGTGCGCAGCCTCACCTCCTGTCGGACTGTCAGCGAGAGCAAGCACCTGCGGAGTCGCCGCAAAGATCAGAAGGGCAGCCGCCAACGCGATTGCGCGTCGGCGCCTTCCCGGAGGATGGGGTATCAACGAATTCCCTCGATCGACTAGTTGCGCAGCCGACGGGAATGCTAGCCCTTGAATACGATCACGGAAGCTTCCGGGATCAACCTGTAACATCGCCTCAACTTTACTGGCGGACCACAGCATTGCCCACAGCGAACCCGTGAATTCAACTGTCGGCACCGCGTCGCGGGCGCCGCCGTACATCGCCGTGGCATCCCAAGTTGCCACGTCTTACAGCAGGTTTGAAGGACCGAGTGCCGCAGTTCTTGCCGGCGGCGGATGGCTCCTACTGCTCCCCCGCTCTCATCCAGCGCCGCTATTGAAGCTGATCGGTGGGGTCGCCTTGAGCCTAATGCATTGCGAAACCACCTGTGCGTACCCTTAAGCACAATCATGTTGGCGATGAGCTGTGGGCGGGCTCGGCCCACTCTGCCGAATGGCCTTGTCCAACACCCACCGCTCGGAGACTTGCTTAAGATCGAGGCATGCAGTGAGCGTCAGCATGATGGAAAGCGCGTTGCCCATCACGCGCCACCCCGAGCGGAACCGCGGCGCACAACCTCAGTCCCCCACGGCAACTCGTCTCTGGTCAGACTGCAGCCAGGATGCAATCGCAGAGGACCGCTCCGACGCAAGTCCGGCGAGGTCAGACGACTCTGCGACTTTGCACGTCCTCGCACCGCGTCGTCCCGGAGGGCATAGAGGGACCGTTGGTTCGTATCGCACGGCGGCGGAACCCCCGCGGGAATTCCTGCCTTCGGCAAGCGATCAGGATGCCCCTCAAGCCCTCCTCCCCCTGACCTGGTTCCTCAGGTACGCGGCAGGAGTATCTCCGTAGAGCGACTTGAATTGCCTTATGAAATGACTCGTGTCAGCAAAATGCCAACGCGCCGCGATCTCCGAGATTCCTACCCTACTGCCAGGATTCGTAAGTTCTTCGTGCGCCCGCTGCAGACGCCGCCGCCGAGTAAACGCCATGACGGAGTCATCCGATACCGCAAAGTAGCGATGCAGCGTCCGAAGCGATACTCCAACGCTTTGAGCCACCACCTGCGGAGTCAAGTCGCCGCTTTCGATATTCTTATCGATGAAGTTCTTGGCAGCTACGACCATGGCATTGGAATGACCGTACAAACCTGGCCCCGAACGCCCCGCAACGATGCCGGACAAAAGAGTCGCGCAAGCTTCCCGCGCCATGCTCTGTGCAGCAATCGAATCTTCGAGCTCGCCGCTACTCCTTTTGATCGCTTCCAAAAAACTGAGGAAGAAGCGGACTTCGGGGACGTCGACATCACACACGTACGCCCGATCGAAGACCCGAGGTGACCCAATATAAGGGATAACCAGGTTCCGAGGAATAGAGACGACATGCGCAACCGTCGCCGGCGCACAGGCGAAAGCCCATGAAGCCTTCGCATCCCTGATGCAAATCTGCCCGGGCTTTACGAGATGCTTCTCCTTCTTGCTCTGGAATTCAATCCACCCTGATGTCACTACGTCGGCAACGATCGGGTCATTCTCCAGGTCACTCCCCGACAGCCCGATCAAAGAGTCACAGTAGACTCGAGCGGACAGCAAACCATCTACGAGAATGCCGGCTGCATCAAAGCGGAATTCACGAGATCGGCCGGAGTCTGGTATGGACAGGCGCGTGAGATGCGCGAAGGGACCACGTTCCCAATCCAAGAATATCCGCTCGGCGTGCGGCGCTTGTTCAGCCGTGAGACTCACGGTGGCGTGATAATCTATAGAACTTTCGCGGTTCGGCGAGGAGTCCGTGCTATCTGTCAACTGATGGTCACTCATCTGCGCTATCCAGCGATCGCTGCAACTTTTCGCACCACGGGTTCAGCAACCGTCGCTACGTCTACATGCCTACTGGGTTTAAGGACGACAACGTTGGCGCACCTTCCCACTTTGGACGTCAGTATGACTCCCACTCGGGCAACTGCCGAGAGCTGTAGGTGATGTTGGCGTAAATATGCCGTCCAGTGACGCTCACATGCAATTCATGCATCACTTTTCCCGTACTCATGCCCTGGTTGCGACAGTCACTACTCCCCAACACCCCACCAAGCCAGCAGGAGTGACACATCGAAACCCATCCCGTATCCACTTTGAGATTTCATGAATGGGCGGCACGGTGTCGTGAGTTTTCGAGTAAAGGCCGAGTCGTGGCGATGAGAAGCCCCACGGCGACGCCCTTAGTCCACACCTCTTTCCCCAAAGCACCCAGACCAAGCGAATGAGCACGGCGGCGTAGGTTGCGAACCGTCTTCATCGTTCAGCACCTCGAGCCGCTGCTCACGGCCTCGTCACATGAGTCCAAGGTGAGGCGGTGGGCGTAGGCAATTGGTGGCTCCAACCGTTCCTTCGCAGCATCGCATCTGCACAGTGGCCGGCGCCGTGATGCTCCCGTGAACCCGGCAGCCGATGAGCTTCTTCATCCGCGACAGGATCCAGTCTGGTCCGGCCACCCATGCCCGACAGCCTCTTGGCACGCCCCACTTCCAACACTTCAGAGCCGAACCACCGCCGTGCCGCAGGGTCCGCAAGCCTGCCCCTGCCCCAGCCTCAGCGCCTGCCATGAACCACCGGACACGGACCCATGACAGCTCACGACTGCCCTGCCGCTCTCACATGACCGCCCTTTGCCGGGTGCCCGTCCATGTTTACAAACCACACCTCGCTACAAAACCCAACACATCACGACATCACAGGTGGCATGAATATTCCAACAAGTCGGCACTAATATCCAATACTCCAGAATGGCGATCTGGTTAGTTAGTGATCAAGCAAAGCGAGGACATGCGCGGGCAGTTCGTCAGCCGATTTTGAACTGCTCGCTTCATGGTGCATGCGCAGCCGATCCTTGCTATTGCCGCGGAGATCATGGCACTTCCTCAGCACCACCCCCCCGAGGAAGTGTCATGATCTTCCTACTTGATCCATAATTCCAGTTGCATCTCATGCCAGGCGTCCTGCAGCCTCAGCCGGCAGAGCACTCGGACCGCAACGCCCCTTCGCAGCACTCCATTTCCCAGATCTGTGGCGTACCGGTTACCACCTGATCCGGATATTTCGCCGTCGGATTAAGGCTCCGGATGTAAAGACATGTCCACCGAGGCCAAGCGCAACGGCAGATACGGACAGGTCAGCGACAAACACGTCAACCACCACACCGGATCTGCCCGCAAAGGTGGGACAGGCACCAGGGCCAACCCCGTCGAGCTGGCCCTCCCCAAAGCTCCGCAAGGCAATTGCCTTCCGCACTGGCTCCTGGAACGACGGCGCGGGGCCGAACAGGCCAGGCTCAGTCACGGCAGCTGTAGTTCCGGCGTCTGCGCTGGTCAGGAGCTTGTGTGGTCCCTGCTGTGGGCATAGGTACGGCCACCGTGATCATGAACGTTTGTGACGACGTATCAAAACCAGGTGGCCGTGGAGGCGACGATAGCCCGGGCTGCGTGGGGCAGGCTGTTCGGGGCGGCTATGGATGCGATCGCGGGCTGCTTCGCCCCGCGTGAGACCCGTGCCACGGCGGCAGAGATGGTCACCGGGCTGCTGGCGGAGGTGGACACGCGCAACTGCTGGACGCTGGCCGAGGCCCTCGGGCATCCAGGCCCGCACCGGCTGCAGCACCTGCTTTTACGGGCGAGGTTCGACCATGATCGGGCCCAGGAGGAGATCGTCCACCTGGTCGTGCGTGAACTCGATGGTCAGGATGTCGTACTGGTCGCGGACGAGACCGGGGATGCGAAGTCCTCGGGCTCAGCCAAGATTTTCGTGAAGCGATAACGCAGCGTCATGACGGTTCGGTGTGCACGGTTGTGCTGTGCTGCGCCGGTGACGCGCTGGTTGTGGCA
>NZ_JARAVK010000097.1:0-32273 GCF_033792765.1 Streptomyces sp. PA03-6a
GGTGAGGTCGACGAGTTCGCGGGGGTGGGTGAGGCGGCGGCCGGTGAGCAGTTCCAGGCGGCGCAGGCGGTTGAGGACCGTGTTGCGGTGGCAGTCCATGCGCTCGGCGGCGGCGCGGGGGGAGCCGTCGCACTCCATCCACGTGGCGAAGGTGCCCAGCAGGGACTCGCGTTCCTCGTCGGCGAGCTCCCGCAGCGGGCCGAGGACACGCTCGGCCAGCTCGCCGGCGAGCCGGCGGTCCGAGGCGGCCACGACCGTCGGCATCCGCTCCTCCCACAGCGCCACCTCGCCGTCGGAGGCGCACGTGGGCAGCGCCAGTTCGGCGAGCGTCAGGGCCCGGTGCAGTTGGGCCAGGCCGTGGACGACCGGGCTGACCCCCGCCCGCAGCCCGGGGACGGCGCCCAGGAGCGCGGCGAGCGCCCCGGGGGACCGGTCGCCGAGCAGGACGACCAGGACCTCGCCCGTGCCGCGGGGCGCCCGCAGTACCCGGCTGCCGGCGCCCACCGGAAAGGCGTCGTCGCCGGGCGTGCCGGAGGCCGCGGCCCGCACGCTGGTCACCGCGACCACGAAACGGCCGTCGCCCGGTACGCCCAGGGCCTGGGCCGCGGCGCCCACGCCGAGGCTCTCGGCGCGTCCTTCGAGCAGGGCGCCCAGCACACGGGCGGCCCGCCTGCTGCCGCCGGCCCCGCCGTCGCCCAGCGCCTCGCGGTAGGCGTCGGCCAGGATCGCGGTCGTGCGCCGGCGGAACCCCCACATCCGCGGGGCGATGTGCACCATCAGCGGGATGTCGCCGGGATGGTGCGCGGCGACGGTGTCGACGAGGTCCTGCCACACGACCGCGCCGCCCACCCCGAAGACGTGCGCCAGCAGCTCCAGCGGCATGCCCCGCTCGGCCTGGCGGCGGCCGGCCTCCCGCATGTGCCGGGCCGCGTCCGCGTCGCGCTCCGGGTCGACGAGCCGGTCCAGGTGCATGGTGATCATCGCCGCGAAGCCGTCGAGGGAGCAGTCGGGGTCGTCGGCGTGGTCCACGAAGCCGGGGACCTCGGTGTGCAGGCGGGCCATGACCCGCTCCGACAGCTCGCCGGTCCGCTCCTTCATCCGCAGCGCCGCCGTCCGCAGCAGCTCCCGGGCCGCCTCGTCCTGCGGCTGCGGACGCGCCGTCACCGGGGCGCTCCGGGGCCGTGCGCCGCGGAGATCCGCTCGGCGTCCAGGGCGAGCGCCAGGTGCACCACGTCGCGCGGTCGCGCCACGGAGCGTCCGGTGAGCTCCTCCAGCCGCCGCAGCCGCCTGCGCACGGTGTTGGCGTGGCAGAACAGGGCGGTCGCGGCCTTCTCGACGGAACCGTCGGTGTCCAGCCACGCCCCCAGGGTCTCCAGGAGCACGGTGGCCTCCGTGGCCTCCACGTCCCGCAGCCCGCCCAGGACGCCGGCGGCCACCTCGCTCGCGACGTCCGGGCGGCGGGCGAGCAGCCCGGCCGGGTAGCGGCGGTCCAGGACGGCCACCTCGCCGTCCCGGGTGCAGGTGCGCAGCGCGAGTTCGGCGAGTTCCCTGGCGTGTCCGACCGCGCCCAGCCGGTCCACCTCCGGGCTCAGGCCCGCCCGCGTCCCGGTGGGCACCTCCAGCGCGGCCGCGAAGTCGCCGAGCGTCAGGTCGCCCAGGTCGGCCAGGAGCACCTCGCCGCCGACCGGGAACGCCCGGTGCACCCGCACCCCGG
This sequence comes from Streptomyces sp. PA03-6a, assembly GCF_033792765.1. NCBI lineage: Bacteria > Bacillati > Actinomycetota > Actinomycetes > Kitasatosporales > Streptomycetaceae > Streptomyces > Streptomyces sp. PA03-6a. The sequence continues at coordinate 1,715 of NZ_JARAVK010000097.1, forward strand.
CGGGCACCCCGGCCCGCCGCCGTACGGGCGGAGGGGTCGCCGTCGTGCCGCGCACGACGGCGACCGCGAAGCGGCCGTGCTCGGGCAGGCCGAGGGCGTCCGCGGCCTCGGCGAGGCCCGGGGCGTCCACCCGGCCGGCGAGGAGCCCCTCCAGCGCCCTGCGGCCGCGCTGCCGGTGGAACGTCACCTCGCCGCGGGCCCGCAGATAGGCGTCGGCCATCAGCCGGCTGTCCCGCTCGAACAGGTCCCAGACCTCCGCGGCGGCGCGGGCGATCAGCTGCGTCCCCTCGGGCCCCCGGCCCTCCCCGGCCCGGACCAGCGCCAGCCACAGCGTGTCACCGGCCGTACGGCAGGCGCCCATCATCGGCTCCAGAGGGAACCCCTGCCACGCCCGGCGTTCCCCCACCCACGACAGGTACGCGGCGGACACCGCGGAGCGCCCCGGGTCGGCGAGCGAGTCGAGGACGGCGGCGACCGAACCCTCGGTCTCCTCCAGCAGTCCGGACGGTGCCAGCGCGGGCTCCCGGTAGGCGGGGTGCCGGTCCCGGATCCGCTCGACGATGTCCGCCGCCACCGGCCCGACCTGCGCGCGCACCTGCAGCGCGGCGGCTCTCAGCATCTCGCGGTGCTCCCGCCCGGAGGCGCCCGCGATGCCCGCGGTGCACATCGGACGCGTCGTGGCGGGGGTGGCCATCCGATCTTCCTCTCGGCTCTGCGGGCGCGGAGCCCGGGTGGGCGGGCACCCGCACGGCATTCCTACCGGCTGGTAGTCCGGCCCCGGAAGACGGGTGACGCAAACGTGACCGACATCCGGACAGAACCCACACATCACCGAACACGCGGTCGTACGGGACGGCTCGGGCGGTGCCGCTGCACAGCCGGGCCCCGCCGCCGTTGGGAACCGCGACCAGAAACGGCCCCGCCCCTCGCCGAACCGCCCGCCATCTCTTCCCATGGAGCTCCCGCATCACCGGCCCCGGACGTGGCCCCCGGCCGCGCCCGCGGCGGCCCCCCGCGGCCCACCCCTCCAGGAGCAAGCACACCGTGACCCGGAAACAGCGCCTCAGGTCCACCGTCGTCCTCACCGCCGCCCTCACCTGCGTCCTCACGGCCTGCGGCGGGGACGAGGGCACCGCCGCGGACGACGGTCCGGTCGACGCGAACGGCGTGAAGACGGGGCCCGGCATCACCGACTCCACCATCACCCTGGGCGTCCTCACCGACCTGTCCGGCCCGTACGGCCCGCTGGGCCGCTCGGTGCTGCAGGCGGAGAAGCTCTACGTCGACCAGGTCAACGCCGAGGGCGGCGTGTGCGGCCGCAAGCTCAAGCTGCTCGTCCGCGACCACGGCTACGACGTCGACACGGCCATCGTCCACTACGGCGAGATGGAGCCGAAGATCGCCGCGATGCCGGGCCTCCTCGGTTCGACGATCATCAACGCCCTGCTCGACAGCATCGAGGTCGACGACGTCATGACGACGTCCCTCGGCTACTCCTCGGCCCTGCTCGGCCAGCCCACCCTGACGACCATCAACGCCACCTACGACGTCGACATGATCAACGGCTTCGACTACCTGGCGGACACCCAGGGCCTCGGGCCGGGCGACCGGGTCGGCTACATCTACCTCGAGGGCGACTACGGGAGCAACGCGCGGCGCGGGGCGAGGTTCGTCGCCGACAAGCGCGGCATGACCCTCGTCGAGAAGAAGGTCGGGCCGACCCGCAAGGACCTGTCCGAGGAGGTGCGCGAGCTCGGCGAGGCCGGGGTGAAGGCCGTCCTGATCAGCACCAGCCCCGCGCAGACCGCCGCGGCGGTCGGTGCCGCCGCCGCGGGCGGACTCGACGTGCCGTTCCTCGGCAGCGCCGTCGGCTACGACCCGCAGCTGCTGAAGACCCCGGCGGCGCCGGCGCTGCTGAAGATGCTGCAGCTCGTCGCCCCCACCCCGGCGATGACCAGCGACACCCCCGAGGTCAGGAAGCTCGTCGCGGACTACAAGCGCCGCTACCCGGGCGACCCGCTGGACCAGGGGCTGGAGACCGGGCACAACACGATGGCCGTCGCCGTCCAGGACCTGAAGTCGGCCTGCGAGGCGGAGGACCTGAGCAGGGAGGGCATCATCGCGGCGCACCGCCGGCAGAAGGGTTTCGACCCCGGGCTGGGCCCGGCCCTGGACTTCTCCGACCCGTGGCGGCCCAGCGCCACCCAGAGCTACATCGTCAAGCCGGACCGGGGCGTGCCAGGCGGTCTGGCCGGGGTGAAGGACGCCTTCAAGGTCCCGCTGGTGGAGCAGTACCTCGCCACCATCTGAGCTTCCCGGGCGCGGGGCGCGGGGGTGGGGCGGGCGCGACACGCCCGGCCTCCGCGCCCCGGGTTTTGCTTCGGCAAAAAGATCATGTCGGCTGTCAGTGCGGCCCGGTAGTCTCGTTTTCAAGATGAACGAAGAGATGTCTCCCGCCGAGCGGTACGCCGCTTCCCGGCTCCGCGCCGCCGAGCAGGCCACCGCACTCGCGGGCTTCCGCGAGCTGTACGAGTTCGGCCTGGACCCCTTCCAGATCGAGGCCTGTCAGGCCCTCGAGGCCGGCAAGGGCGTGCTGGTGGCGGCACCCACCGGCTCAGGCAAGACCATCGTGGGCGAGTTCGCGGTCCACCTGGCCCTCCGCGAGGGCCGCAAGTGCTTCTACACCACCCCCATCAAGGCGCTGTCGAACCAGAAGTTCACCGACCTCGTCAAGCGCTACGGCGCCGAGCGGGTCGGCCTGCTGACCGGCGACAACAGCGTCAACGGGGACGCGCCGATCGTGGTCATGACCACCGAGGTGCTCCGCAACATGCTGTACGCGGGCTCCCAGGCCCTCGACGGCCTCGGCTACGTGGTCATGGACGAGGTGCACTACCTCTCCGACCGCTTCCGCGGCGCGGTCTGGGAGGAGGTCATCATCCACCTCCCGCAGTCCGTGACCCTGGTGTCGCTCTCCGCGACCGTCTCCAACGCCGAGGAGTTCGGCGACTGGCTGGACACCGTCCGCGGCGACACGCAGGTCATCGTCTCCGAGCACCGCCCGGTGCCGCTGTGGCAGCACGTCCTGGCGGGCCGCCGGATGTACGACCTGTTCGAGGAGGAGCAGGGCGCCGGCACGGGCGGGCAGCGCGCCGCCGTCAACCCCGACCTGGTGCGGCTGGCCCGCACGGAGAACCAGCGCGCCTTCAACGGCCGCGACCGGCGCGGCGGCAGGATGCGCGAGGCCGACCGCGAGCGCGAGCGGCGCCAGCAGCGCAGGATCTGGACGCCCAGCCGGGTCGAGGTCATCGAACGGCTGGACGCGGAGGGGCTGCTGCCCGCGATCACGTTCATCTTCAGCCGCGCCGGCTGCGAGTCGGCGGTGCAGCAGTGCCTCCACGCGGGCCTGCGGCTCAACAACGAGGAGAACCGGGCGAAGGTCCGGGCCATCGTCGAGGAGCGCACCAAGTCCATCCCCGACGAGGACCTGAACGTCCTCGGCTACTTCGAGTGGCTGGAGGGCCTGGAGCGGGGCATCGCCGCGCACCACGCCGGCATGCTGCCGACCTTCAAGGAGGTCGTCGAGGAGCTCTTCGTGAAGGGCCTGGTCAAGGCCGTCTTCGCCACCGAGACGCTGGCGCTGGGCATCAACATGCCCGCCCGCTCCGTGGTCCTGGAGAAGCTCGTCAAGTGGAACGGCGAGACCCACGCCGACGTCACCCCCGGCGAGTACACGCAGCTCACCGGCCGTGCCGGACGCCGTGGCATCGACGTCGAGGGCCACGCGGTCGTGCTGTGGCAGCGCGCCTTCGACCCCGTCCACCTGGCGGGTCTGGCCGGCACGCGCACCTATCCGCTGCGCTCCTCCTTCAAGCCCTCGTACAACATGGCCGTCAACCTCGTCGGCCAGTTCGGGCGGCACCGCTCCCGTGAGCTGCTGGAGACCTCGTTCGCGCAGTTCCAGGCCGACCGCTCGGTGGTCGGCATCTCCCGCCAGGTGCAGCGCAACGAGGAGGGCCTGGAGGGCTACCGGTCCTCCATGACCTGCCACCTCGGTGACTTCAACGAGTACATGTCGCTGCGCCGGCAGTTGAAGGACCGCGAGGCCGAGCTGTCCCGGCAGGGCGCGAACCAGCGCCGGGTGGCCGTGGCGGACGCGCTGGAGAAGCTCCGCCCGGGCGACATCATCCACGTCCCGGCCGGCAAGTTCGCCGGGCTGGCCCTGGTCCTCGACCCGGGCGTGCCCGCCGGCCGCAGCCCAGGCCACCACAACCGGCACGACCCGTTCCAGCACGACGGCCCCCGCCCGCTGGTGCTCACCGCCGAGCGGCAGGTCAAGCGGCTCGCGCAGATCGACTTCCCGGTGCCGGTCGAGGCGCTGGACCGGATGCGCATCCCCAAGTCCTTCAACCCGCGCAGCCCCCAGTCCCGGCGCGACCTGGCCTCCGCCATGCGCTCCAAGGCCGGTACGGCCGGCATCGCGCCGCAGCGGCAGCGCCGCCAGCGCTCGGCCGCCGCGGACGACAACGAGATCGCCCGGCTGCGGACCGAGATCCGTGCGCACCCCTGCCACGGCTGCGACGAGCGCGAAGACCACGCCCGCTGGGCCGAGCGCTACCAGCGGCTCCAGCGCGACACCAAGCAGCTCGAGCGCCGCATCGAAGGCCGCACCAACACCATCGCCCGCACCTTCGACCGGATCTGCGCCCTGCTCACCGACCTCGGCTACCTCGAGGCCGACAAGGTCACCGCCGACGGCCGCCGGCTGGCCCGGCTCTACGGTGAGCTCGACCTCCTGGCCAGCGAGTGCCTCCGTGACGGGGTCTGGGACGGCCTCGGCCCCGCAGACCTCGCCGCCTGCGCCTCCGCGCTGGTCTACGAGTCCCGCTCCGCGGACGACGCCCTGCCGCCGCGCCTGCCCTCCGGCAGCGCCAAGCAGGCACTCGGCGAGATGGTCCGCATCTGGGGCCGCCTCGACGCCCTGGAGGAGGACCACCGCATCAACCAGGCCGAGGGCGTCGGGCAGCGCGAACCCGACCTCGGCTTCGCCTGGGCCGCCCACCGCTGGGCCTCCGGGCACGGCCTGGACGCGGTGCTGCGCGACGCCGACATGCCGGCGGGCGACTTCGTGCGCTGGACGAAGCAGCTCATCGACGTCCTCGGCCAGATCGCCGACGCCGCCCCCGAGGGCAGCCCGGTGCGGCGCAACGCCCGCAAGGCCGTCGACGGACTCCTGCGCGGTGTCGTGGCGTACTCCTCGGTGGGCTGAGCGGCCGCGGGGCTGAGCTACAGCGAGTTCCGGCGGGCGGCCGCGAGGTACGCCCGCCAGCCGCCGTGCTCGGTGATGTCCCGCGCGCCCGCCAGCGCGGCCGGCTCGCACAGGAAGCCCGGGACGGTGGTGCCGTCCGCGAGACGGACCGGGCCGAGGGCCATCGGGTGGGGGAGCGCGGCGAGGAGCCGGCCGAGGCCCTCTGCGGGGAGTTCCCACACCTCGCACTCCACGGTCGCGCCCTGGCCCGGTGGCACGCGCACCAGGCCGGGCTTGGGCGGCGTGGTCGCCAGGGCGTACAGCCGGTACTCGGCGGCGGTCGTGGTCGCACCGAGCAACCGGGCGCCCAGGGCCCGCAGTTCGCCGTTGAGCGGCTGGCCCGACAGGTGGGCGCCGACGACCGAGAAGGGGACGGTGGGGCGCAGCAGGCCCGCGATGGCGCTCTGGCGCTCCTCGGTGCGGGCGCGGCCCAGCAGCATCACCCCGAACGGCAGGCCGCCGACCTCGCCGGCGGGGACCGCGACCCCGCACATGTCCAGGAGGTTGGCGGAGTTGGTGAACCGGCCCAGGCGGGCGTTGGCCCCGACCGGGTCGGCCGCGACCTCCGCGAGCGTGGGGTGCCCGGGGGCCGTCGGCAGCAGCAGCGCGTCGGCGTCGCCGAGTGCGGCCATGGCGCGGTCCGTGAGGGCGGCCAGCCGCTCACGGTCGGCGAGGAGGCGGTGCGCGGGGATGTCGCGGGCGGCGGTGATGATGCGCGCGACGGTCGGGTCCAGGTCCGGGCTGCCGGTGTGTTTGTCGATGAAGCCACCCACGGCGGTGTAGCGCTCCGCCACGAAGGCGCCCTCGTAGAGCAGCGCCGCCGCGGCGGAGAACGGCGTCAGGTCCACCGGGCGCACCTCCACGCCCGCGGCGGCCAAGCGTCCGGCCGTCCACGAAAAGGCCTCCGCCCACCCCGGGTCGAGCTCCCCGAGCTGTTCCAGGGGCGGCACCGCCACGCGCCACGGCCCCGGACGGCGGGCGGGCGGCGGCGCCTGCGGCACGTCGGCGACGACACCCAGCGCCCGCTGTGCCTCCGGGAGCGTGCGGGCGAACACCGTGACGCAGTCCAGGCTCGCGCAGGCGGGCACCACGCCCTCGGTCGGCACCAGCCCCCGGGTCGGCTTGATCCCCACGATCCCGTTGAACGCGGCGGGCACCCGCCCCGAACCCGCCGTGTCCGTGCCGAGGGCGACGTCCACGATCCCGAGCGCCACGGCGACCGCCGAGCCCGCGCTCGAACCGCCGCTGACCCGCGCCGGGTCGTACGCGTTGCGCACCGCCCCGTACGGGCTCCTGGTGCCGACCAGGCCCGTCGCGAACTGGTCCAGGTTGGTCGTCCCCAGCACCACCGCGCCGGCGGCGCGCAGCCGGGCCACGGCGGGCGCGTCGGCGTCCGGCAGGTACGCGTACGCCGGGCAGCCGGCGGTCGTGGGCAGCCCCGCGACGTCGATGTTCCCCTTGACGGCGACCACCGTCCCGGCCAGCGGCAGCGGGTCAGCGGCGTCCAGGGCGGCGGCCTCCGCCTCCACGTCGGCCTGCGGCCGCAGCGTGATCCACACCTCGGGGCGGTCCACCTCGCCGATGCGCGCGTACGCGGCCCGGACCCGGTCGAGGGCGGGGGTGCCGGAGGAGGTTGGAGTGGGCATGTCGGGTTCTCCTTTACGGGTGTCTTCCCGCCCGGCCACCCCCTACCCGGGACGGCGCCGCGATCACGGCGCCGGCGCCGATCGGGGCGTGGGTGTGGCGCCCGGGGTGAGATGGGTGCGGCGGGTGTGGCCGGTCGGATGGTCGCGGGGTGGTGTCCGGCCGGCCCGGGCGGGTGTCCCGGTCGCGGGGGACCGGCGGCGACCGGTCGGAAAGGCCGGACGCCCAGGCGTCGAGCACCGGAGGCAGGCGCAGCAGGGGCGGGCTACCCGGGGCGCAGCGTGAGCAGCACCGTGCCGGCGTCGACCTGGTCCCCCGGGGTGACCAGGACCGCGTCCACAACGCCGTCCACGGGGGCCTCGACCGGGGACTCCATCTTCATCGCCTCCAGCGCCAGCAGCCGCTGCCCGGCCCGTACCCGGTCACCCGGACGGACCGCGACCTGCCACACCGACGCCGGGAACTCCGCCTCGACCGCGCTGCCGCCCTCGGGCACCGTGACGTCCGCCGTGCCCGCGCCCGCCGCAGGGGACGCGGCGGCCTCCGCACGGGCGAACTCCCCGGCGGCCTCCCACGCGTCCCGCTCGGCGGCGAACGCGGCCGCCTGCCGGGCCCGGAAGGCGCCGATGGACGCGGCGTTGGCGTCGAGGAAGGCCTGGTGCCCGGCGAGGGCGAACTCGCCCTCCTCGACCCGCAGTTCCAGGCGCCCTGCGGCCATGTCGGCCCGCATCTCCAGCAGTTCGCCGGCCTCGACCGGGAACCACTTGATGCGGTCGAAGAACCGCAGCAGCCACGGCCGCCGCCCGGCCGTCGCGCCCCGCCCCCAGACCTGGACGGTGCGGCCCACGAACTGGTAGCCGCCGGGCCCCTCCATGCCGTACACGCACAGGTAGGCGCCGCCGATGCCGACGGAGTTCTCGGCGGTCCAGGTCCGCGCCGGGTTGTACTTCGTGGTCACCAGCCGGTGCCGTGGGTCGAGCGGGGTCGCGACGGGCGCGCCGAGGTAGACGTCGCCGAGCCCCAGCACCAGGTACTCCGCGTCGAAGACGGTGCGGCGGACGTCCTCCACCGACTCCAGCCCGTTGACACGGCGGATGAACTCGATGTTCCAGGGGCACCAGGGCGCGTCGTCCCGCACCCCCGCCATGTAGCGGGCGGTCGCCTCGCGCGTGGCGGGGTCGTCCCAGGACAGCGGCAGGTGGACGGTGCGGCTGGGCACCACCAGCCGCCCGGCGGGCGGCAGGTGCCCCTCCGCCTCGCGCACGCAGTCCAGCAGCTTGGCCGTGGACAGCACGTCCGGGTCGACGTGCACCTGGAGCGAGCGGATGCCCGGCGTGAGGTCGACGACCCCCGGCAGTCCGGCCGCGGCCAGGTGCTCCGCGAGGGCGTGGACGCGCATCCGCAGGGCGAGGTCGAGCTGCATCGGCCCGTACTCGACGAGCAGGTTGTCGTCGCCGCTGCGCCGGTACGTCACCGACGGGCGGCCCTCGCCCTCCGGAAGGCGCCCGAGGACGCCGCCGTCGCCGAGCACGGGCCGCGAGGCGCGCGGCACGACGGCGGGGGAGCGCCGCAGGGCGGCCGCCGTGTCCTCGGTGACCGGCACGAACCGCACGGTGTCGCCGGGACGGAGCTGCCCCAGCTTCCAGCGCTGCCCGGTGACGACGGTCGCCGGGCACACGAAGCCGCCCAGCGAGGGCCCGTCCGGGCCGAGAAGCACGGGCATGTCGCCGGTGTAGTCGACGGCGCCGACCGCGTACGGGGTGTCGTGGATGTTGGAGGGGTGCAGCCCCGCCTCACCGCCGTCGGCGCGGGCCCAGCGCGGTTTGGGCCCGACCAGGCGGACGCCGGTCCGCGCGGAGTTGAAGTGCACCTTCCACTGCGCCGCGTAGAAGTCGCGGACGTCGTCCTCGGTGAAGAACTCGGGCGCGGCGTGCGGTCCTTCGACGGCGGCGACGTGCCACGCGGTGGTGAAGGCCGGTCGCCGGTCCACGGGCACCGGGGCGCCGCCGCAGGGCCCGCCCCCGTGGAGCACGTCCCCGGAGCGCAGCGCCCGGCCGCCGTGGCCGCCGAACCGCCCCAGGGTGAAGGTGGCGGCGCTGCCCAGGTATGCGGGGACGTCGAGCCCGCCGTCGCCGAACAGCACGTACGTCCGCAGCCCCGGGCCCTGCGGAGCCGGTACGTCCAGCTCGCCGCCCGCCGGTACGGTGACCGGCTCCCACTGCGGCACCGGCCTGCCGTCCACGGTCACGGCGACGGGCGCGCCGGTGACGCAGACGGTCGTCGGGTGCGTGAAGCGCAGCCGCGGGCCGAGCAGGGTGCACTCCAGGCCGGGCGCGCCCTCGTCATTGCCCAGCGCCTCGTTGCCGAGCCGGAAGGACAGGTCGTCCATCGGCCCGCAGGGCGGCACGCCGACGTGCCAGAGCCCGGTGCGGCCGGGCCAGTCCTGGACGGTGGTCAGCGTGCCCGGCCGCAGCACCTCGACGCGTGGCGTCGGGTCGGCGACGCCCTCCAGGGTCGCCGTGGTGTGCGCGGCCGCGCGCAGCGCCGGCTCGGCGACGGCGGCGCGCAGCAGGCCGAGGTTGGTTTCGATGCCGCCCACCCGGGTCGCGGTGAGCGCGTGGGCGAGCCGGTCGAGGGCGTCCTCGCGGTCGGTGCCGTGGGCGATGACCTTGGCCAGCATCGGGTCGTACGCGGTGGTCACCTCGGTCCCGGTCTCGACCCAGGCGTCCACGCGGACGCCCTCGGGGAACGCGACCTCGGTCAGCACGCCCGCGCCGGGCCGGTGCCCGCGGCTGGGGTCCTCGGCGTAGACGCGGGCCTCCACGGCGTGGCCGCGCGGCGGGCCCGGCTCCGTGACCACACCGGTGTCGCCCTGCGCGAGGCGCAGCATCCACGCGACGAGGTCGACGCCGTACACCTCCTCCGTCACCGGGTGCTCCACCTGCAGGCGCGTGTTGACCTCCAGGAAGTACGACTCGTCGCGGGCGGCGTCGTACACGTACTCCACCGTCCCCGCCGAGCGGTAGCCGACGGAGGCGCACAGGTCGCGGGCGCTGCCGGCGAGGCGGCGGCGCACGGCGTCCGGCAGACCGGGGGCGGGGGCCTCCTCCAGGACCTTCTGGTTGCGGCGCTGCAGTGAGCAGTCGCGGTCGCCGAAGTCGACGACCCGTCCCCGCCCGTCGCCGAAGACCTGCACCTCGACGTGGCGGGCCCGCTCCACCAGGCGTTCCAGGAACACGCCCGCGGAGGAGAAGGAGGCCGCGGCCACGCGCCGCACGCCCTCCCAGGCCTCGGCCAGCTCGGCGGCGGAGCGGCAGGCCCGCATGCCGATGCCGCCGCCTCCGCCGGTGGCCTTGAGCATCACCGGGTAGCCGAGGGCCCGCGCCGCCTCCAGGGCGGCGTCGAGGTCCGCCAGCAGCCCGGTGCCCGGCAGCAGGGGCACCCCGGCGGCCTCGGCGGCGGCGCGCGCGGTGTGCTTGGTGCCGAAGAGCGCCAACTGCTCCGGCGTCGGCCCGACGAAGACCAGGCCGGCGGCCTCGCAGCGGCGCGCGAAGTCGGCGTCCTCGGAGAGGAACCCGTAGCCGGGGTGGACCGCCCCCGCCCCGGTGGCGCGGGCGGCGGCCAGGACGGCGTCGGCGTCCAGGTAGCTGGCCTTGGCCGGGGCCGGGCCGAGCCGTACGGCGTGGTCGGCGAGGCGCACGTGCGGGGCGGAGCGGTCGGGGTCGGAGAAGACGGCGACCGTGCGCAGGCCCATGCGCCGGGCGGTGCGGATGACGCGGACGGCGATCTCGCCGCGGTTGGCGACGAGGAGGGTGTCGAAGGCGGCGTGGCTCACGGTGTGGGTCATGCGCGGCCGCCCGAGACCGTCATCTCGACCGGGGTCGGGTCGAAGCCGTTGCAGGGGTTGTTGACCTGAGGGCAGTTGGAGACCAGGACCAGGACGTCGGTCTCGGCCCGCAGCACGATCCGGAGCCCGGGGGCGGAGATGCCGTCGACGATGCCGAGGGTGCCGTCGGGCTCGACGGGCACGTTCATGTACCAGTTGACGTTGCCCACCAGGTCGCGCTTGCCGAGGCCGTATCTGGCGCCCTCGGCGAGGAAGTTCTCCACGCAGGCGTGCTGCGACCAGGTGTGGTGGCCGTAGCGCAGGGTGTTGGACTCCTTGGAGCAGGCGCCGCCGATGGTGTCGTGGCGGCCGCAGGTGTCCTCCACGACGGTCATCAGCGGGGTGTGCTCGTTGGAGAGCAGCACGCTGCCGGTGGTCAGGAAGATCCCGCCCTGGGCCTGGAGGGTGTCCGGCGCGCTGTAGCGGACGGCCGTGTCGTGGGCGTCGTACACCAGGAAGTCCACGGCCTGGTTGCCGCCGAGGTCGGTGACGGTCAGGTGCTCCCCGGCGCGGACCACCGCGGACCAGGGCGCGCGGGCGGGGACGACGGTGGTCTGACCGGTCACTGCAGCCCCCTGGCGGCGAGGTGGTCGGCGGTGTTGAGGAAGGCGCGGCGGCCCTCGGGAGTGGCGTCCCACAACGGGTCCCCGGGCGCGGTCGGCGCGGCGCGCCAGGCCAGCACCTCCAGGGGCGTGCAGACGTACTCCGGCCGCGGGTCCAGCGGGTGCGGCACGTTCGCGATCAGGACGGTCAGCGGCTGCTCGGCGCGCAGGGTGACGGACGCGCCGGGGCCCGCGGAGCCGGTGAACTCCAGCTTCCCGTCGGCGACGACGCGGACGCCCTGGAAGAAGGAGACCGACGGCGGCAGGTCGCGCGGCTCCAGGCCGTTCTTCAGCGCGGCCAGCTTCAGCAGCTCGCGGCCCGCGGGGGAGGGGCCGTGCGCCGAACCGTCCCCGTACAGCGTGGTGTTGCGGACGTCGGTCGAGGTGCCGCAGAGCGCGTCGTGCCGGCCGCCGGTGTCGGCCACGACCGAGGCGAGCACCCGGCCCTGGTCGGACAGGAGCAGGTGGCCCGCGCCGAGGTAGGCGTTCCACAGCACCTTCACCGTGTCGGCGGTGTTGAGCCGCTCCCAGGGGCGGTCGGCGACGTACAGCAGCAGGTGGGCGCAGGCGTCGCCCGTCAGGTCGGTGAGCCGCAGTCCGGTGCCGCGGGCCAGCACCTTGTGCGTGTAGGTGCCCCCCGCGACGGTCTCCGCCCAGACCAGGTCCCGCGGCTCGACACCGGGCGGCGGCCGCTTTGGCCAGTGCGCGGCGGGCAGCACGGGCATGGCGTCCACCCGTGTCCCCTCCTGCGCGCGGGCGTGGTCCCGGGCTCCGTGAGGCGTCCCTGTCGACACGGCGTTCCACCTCCAATTTCTGTCGTCCGACAGAAATTAAGCGGTGGTGGATTCGGCGCCGTTGCCCGTGCGTTTCCTGACGGTTACCGGGTGCTCACGCCCGCGCGGCGCGTGATCCCGGTGGTGCCGGGGCGTCGCCCGGGCGCCGGGCGGCACCGGTCACTTCGGGGTTCGCCGCGGGGCCGGGCGGCGGACGGGCGCTCGGCGGCACCCGTGCCGTGTGCCGTCCCGCGTGCGGGGGCCGGGGCCGCCGGGTGTCCGGGTGGCTGTGCGAGGATCGAGGCGTGAGCACCACGGGACGGCGTGTCGGGCGGCCGCGCGCGCAGGCGCGGCCGGACAGCGGCCTGACCGCCCGCGAGGAACTGCTGGCCGCCGCGGCCGAACTGTTCAGCACACAGGGCTACGCGGCCACCACGACCCGCGCCGTCGCCGAGCGCGCCGGGATGCGGCAGGCCTCGATGTACCACTACTTCGGCGGCAAGGAGGACCTCCTCGCCGCGCTCCTGGAGGGCACCGTCCGCCCGTCCCTGGACCTCGCGCACTCGCTCGTCGCCCGCACGGACGCCCCTGCCGAGGCCCGGCTGTGGGCGCTGTGCCGGGCGGACGTCGCCCTGTTGTGCGGGGGGCCGCACAACCTCGGCGCGCTCTACCTGCTCCCCGAGGTCCGTGCCGAGCGCTTCGCCGGTTTCCGCGCCGTGCGGGACGAGTTGAAGGCCGCCTACGCCGCCCTGCTGGCCGCCACGGTGCCGGGCGCCGCGCTCGGCACCGCCGACCTCGCGGTCCGTGCCGACCTCGTCTTCGGCCTCATCGAGGGCGTCATCCTCATCCGGCGCGACAACCCGATCCCCGACGGGCCGGCCTTCGCCTCCGCGACCGCCGACGCGGCGCTGCGCGTCGCCGGCTGCCCGGACGGCGGCCTGGCCGCCCTGCACCGCGAGGGCGAGGCCCTGCTGGCGGTGTGACGCGGCCCCGGGAGGTCAGTCCCCGGTCAGCCGGGCCGCCAGGGCGATCAGGTCGGCGACGCGCAGGACGCGGCCGGGCCAGCCCGGTACCGGCACGTGCAGGTGGGCCGTCCAGCGCTCGGGTACGGCAGCGAGGCCGTACACCGCGCCGGCGAGGGTCCCCGTGACGGCGGCGACGGTGCCGGTGTCGCCGCCCAGGTCGACCGCGGCACGCAGCGCGGCCTCGAAGCCGCCGGTGGCCCGCACGGCCCAGACCGCCGAACCGAGGCACGGCCAGACGGCGCCGTTGAACTCCGTGGCCAGGCCGGGGTGCCAGCCGGGCGCGAGGACGGCGGCCCACCGCTCGTGGAAGGGCTCGGGGACCTGCGCCAGCGCGTCGGCCACGACGGCGGGGGCGACCGGGTCGCCGCCGTCGAGGGCCACGCGTACCAGGTCGTGGAGGATCGCGCTGCCCTCCCATGCGGCGCGGTCGCCGTGGGTGAGGGCGGCGATCCTGCGTGCGGCGTCCAGGGAGGCCGCGCGTCCGTGTCCGGCGAAGTGGACGGCGGCGGGGGCGGCCCGCATCAGGGCGCCGTTGCCCGCCGCCCGGTGATGCGTCTGGAAGTGCACCGCCGCGGCCAGGTCCCAGGGGTCGCCGGAGGTCAGGACGGCCTCGGTCTGCAGGCCGATGTCCTTGGGGTCGGCGGCCGCCCACCGCACGAACCGCGCGAAGACGTCGGGGAGGTCGAGCGTGCCCGACTCCAGCAGGGAGTCGGCCACGAGCACCGCCATCTGCGTGTCGTCGGTGGCCTCACCGGGGTCCCAGCCGCCGCCTCCGCACATCTCGGCACCGGCGCCCGGTGCGGGGAAGCGGGCACTGAACGCGCCCGCCGGGCCGAACTCGAAGGGCGCGCCGAGCGCGTCGCCGACGGCCGATCCGACGATCGCGCCCGCAGCGCGTTCCTTACGGTGCGTCATTTGTCACCGGCCGCGCGACTGCCATGCACGGTGGTCCACGCCGACGGACGGCGTGCCGCGCCCGGTCGCCTTACGCCACGCGTGGCGGGCTCCGAGCCCGAGGCCGACGGGCAGGAGCACCGTGATGGGCAGTGAGGGCATGACGACCGGGGCGTGATTGCCCTCGGCGACAGCGACGACGACACCGACGACGACGGCGAGCGCGGCGAGGGCCAGGACCACGGCGGTCCAGTGCGCGGATTTCACGGCTGTACCGTACGCGTCCGCCACGGCAGGCGAGGCATCGGGTCGGCCGCGGACGTGCTTGGGGCCGCGAGCGCCCGGCGCCCGGGCGAGGCAGGCGCCTTGTCGGTTTGTCGATGAATAGTGAGTCGCCTCACACCCCACGCCCGACGGATGGTGACCATGGGCCGGTGAGCCCCACGCTTCCGTCATCCGGCAGTCGAATCGGGGGCGTTGATGGCGGAATTGCGGTGCACGAACGAGTCGTGCGGGTCGACGCGGGTGCAGAGCCTGCAGTTGTTCGAGGCGACGGTCGAGCCGGGTTCGCCGTTGAAGGCTGATCTCGGACGGCCGCCGAAGGCCGAGGGTGCCTTCGCGTGGCCGCTGGGACTGCTCCTGTCGGGGGTGGCGCTGCTCGTGTCGGGCGCGATCCTCGCCGGGCTGCTGGTGGCCGTCGTCGGCGTCGTGTGGGGTCTGCGGGAACGGGGCAGGGTGGCGGCCGCGAAGCGCGCGAACGCGGAGTGGCAGCGGAAGATGATCTGCCTCGTGTGCAAGAAGCCGTTCGTTCCCGTGGCATAGCCCGGGCACGTGTTCACGTCCCCGGCAGTTGCTCCTGCTCGACGTCGAAGCGCCCGGTCCGCGGCGCCGTGCCGAGTCCGTGTTTGCGCCGGCAGCCGCGGCCCCGGCCCCACAGCCGGGCGTCGTGCGCGGTGAGGGGCCGGTGGCAGTCGGCGCAGAGGACGGTCGGGCGCTCCTGCGCCGGCTGCCCTTCGGGCGACAGGCCGGGCAGGGGTGACGGCTCGGGTGCGGGTACGGCCATGCGGCCAGTGTGGCAGCGCCGGCCCCCGGCCACTGTCGGTGGCCGGTGCGACACTGGTGCCGTACGCCCCTCCCCGAGGTCGAGACGGGGAGGGGCGTCGTGCCCTCGAACTGCCGTGCCTACCGGGTCGGTTCCGGGAGGGCCTCGGTGAGGCGGGCGTTCTCCGCCGAGCGTGCCGGACGCGCCCTCAGCAGCCGCCACGCGATCCCCGCACCCACGCTGCCCAGCAGGAACAGCACGGTGAACCACTGGAAGTACCAGTGGCCGCCGGCCGGGTCGTAGACCGCGGCCCGCGGCCAGGCGAGGTTGACCGTCATGACCAGCCCGTAGAGCAGGGCCAGCGCGTTGACGGGCAGGCCCCAGCGGCCTAGGGAGAACAGCGGGCGGCCCCGCTCGTCCGTCCCGCCGGCGCCGAAGCGCTCGCCGCGCAGCCGGCGCAGCAGCATCGGGCCGGTGACCATGGCGTAGGCCAGGTACAGCATGGCGATGCAGGTGGTGCCGATGGCCAGGAAGGCGTCCGGGGACAGGAGGTTGAGCAGGCAGAGCGCGGCCGCCGCGACACCGACGACGAGCGCGGGCGCGACGGGCATGCCGGTGCGGGGCGAGACCCGGGACAGGCGGGCGGAGAACGGGAGGACGCCGTCGCGGGCCATGGAGAAGAGCATGCGGGTGCCGGCGGTCTGGATGGCGAGCGTGGCCACGGCGATGGCGACGGCGACGTCGGCCAGCAGGGCCTTCCCGACGCCCGCGCCGAGGCTGCTGGTCAGGACGTAGCTCAGGCCCTCCGTCGCGAGCCGCCCGTCGGTGAGGCTCGGGGCGGCGAGCAGTCCGCCGAGCAGGAGCAGTCCGCCGAGGGCGCCGGCCGCGGCGAGGGCGGTGAGGATGGTGCGCGGGGCGGTGCGGCGCGGCGAGCGCGTCTCCTCGCTCATCTCGCCGGCGCTGTCGAAACCGATGAGGACGTACGCGGCGGTGAAGGAGCCGACGAGGAGCGCGCCGACGGCGCCGCCCTGGCCGCCGGTGTGGAGGGTGACGCCGGGGCCGCGCTCGGCGTGCGTGAACAGCAGGACGACGATGAGGCCCGCGCCGATGATCTCCGCGGTGACGCCGACGCGGTTGACGGCCGACATGACCCGGTTGTCGAGCGTGTTGACCACGGTCGTGAGGGCCAGCAGCACCACGCCGAGCAGCGCCGCGTTGGCCGCCCCGGTCGCGGTGGTGGGCGCCGGATCGCCGCCGAGGACCTGGAAGCCCGGCCAGATCGCGGGCAGGACGACCTGCAGGGCGAGCGCGGCGGCCGCCACGACCACCACCTGGCCGATCACCATGATCCATCCGGCGAACCAGCCCCACGTCGGTGTGCTGAGCCGGGTCGACCACTGGTAGATCGCCCCGGACAGCGGGTAGCGGGCGGCGAGTTCGGCGAAGCAGGCGGCGACCAGCAGCTGCCCGGCGAGCACCGCGGGCCAGGTCCAGAAGAAGGCGGCACCGCCGGAGGAGAAGCCGAAGGCGAAGAACTGGAAGACCGTCGTCAGGACGGAGATGAAGGAGAAGCCCGCGGCGAAGGAGGCGTAGCGCCCCATGCTGCGGTGCAGTTCCTGGCGGTAGCCGAAGCCGGCGAGGGTGCCGTCGTCGGAGGCCGGCGGGGGCGGCGGGGGAGCGGAGGGCGCGGACGGTGCGGTGGTGGTCATGGCGGACCCCTGTCGCTGGATTCCTGTCGGGTGACAGAAATTAGGGGCGGTCCATTTCGCCCGCGTGTCACGTTCATGTCCGCGACGCTCCAAGGTGCTCACCGCCGTCGGGCCGGCGCGACCCTTCCCGCGATTCGCGATGTATCGCGCTTGTCAGGATGGGTGACTCGCGATATGTTCGGTCGCGGATATACGGGAGCGAGTGTGCGGAGGTATACGGGCATGGCCAAGCGCCGCAAGCTCGGCAACCCGCTGGCCCTCGCCGTCATGGCGACGCTCGGCGAACGCCCCATGCATCCGTACGAGATCGCCCAGGTGCTGCGGCAGCGGGGCAAGGAGCAGAGCATCAAGATCAATTACGGCTCGCTCTACACCGTCGTGCAGAACCTCGAGAAGCACGGCTTCGTGGAAGTCACCGGCGTGCAGCGGCAGGGCAACCGCCCCGAGCGCACGCTCTACGGGCTGACCGAGGCCGGCCGGGAGGAGCTGCACGACTGGCTCGCCGACCTGGTCGCCGTCCCGGTGCGTGAGTACCCGGCCTTCGAGGCGGCGCTGTCGCTGCTGCTCGTGCTGCCCGCCGACGAGGTGGTCGACCTGCTCACCGAGCGGGTCGCGAAGCTGGAGGTGCAGGCGGCCGGCGTCCACGGCGTGCTCGCCAGGCTCCGGCACGACCTGCCGCGGATGTTCCTGATCGAGACCGAGTACCAGGTCCACATGCTCGAGGCCGAGGCGCAGTGGATCCGCGGCTTCCTCGGCGAACTCGGGAAGGGGACCATCTCCGGCGCCGCCGAGTGGCGGCGCTGGCATGAGACCGGTGAGATGCCCGAAGCCTGGACGGAGTCCGAGGAGGGGGCCGAGGAATCGGCCACCGCGCGGCACTTCAGGGAGGAGCTGCGGAGGCGGAGCGGCCCCGACGCGACACCGACATGAGGAACGCCCCCGGCGCTCGCTGCGGGAACAGCGCGCGCCGGGGGCGGTGACCCCGGACCGGACGGCTGCGGGAACAGTCGCCAGGCGATCGAGGTGCGGCACACCCAGGATAGCCCGGCAGTCCCCCCGCCGATCGGTCCGGCCGTTCGTGGAAGGCCCGTTCACCAGGGCCACCGTGCGGCCCGTCACGGGCCCGCGAACCGACCGACCACCGGGCCGTGCAGGCACGGCCCCCTTGGCAGGCGGAGGAATCTGTCATGAGCACACGCGCGCCCGCGATCGTGGCGCACGACCTCGTCAAGACCTATCCCGGGGACGTGCGCGCCCTCGACGGGATGGGCGTCACCGTGGAGCCCGGTACCGTCTTCGGGCTGCTCGGCCCCAACGGCGCCGGGAAGTCCACCACGGTGAAGATCCTGACCACCCTGGCCCGTCCCGACTCCGGCACCGCCCTCGTCGCGGGTCACGACGCCCTGCGCCACCCCGACCGGGTGCGCCGGGCCATCGGTGTCGTCGCCCAGAGGTCGGGCGCCGACCCGGTCGCCACGGGCGCGGAGAACCTGCGGCTGCAGGGCCGGCTGTACGGGCTGCGCGGCGCCGCGCTCGACCGCCGCGTCGAGGAGCTCCTCACCCGCTTCGACCTGGCCGACGCCGCGGCGCGGCCGGTGAAGACCTACTCCGGCGGCATGCAGCGGCGCCTGGACGTCGCGCTCGGTCTGGTCCACCGTCCCGAGGTGCTCTTCCTCGACGAGCCGACCACCGGCCTCGACCCCGAGGCGCGCACCGCGATGTGGGAGGAGATCGCGCGCCTGGCGGGCGACGACGGCCTCACCATCCTGCTCACCACGCACTACCTGGAGGAGGCCGACCGGCTCGCCGGGCGCATCGCGATCGTCGACCGCGGCCGGGTCGTCGCCGAGGGCACCCCCGACGGGCTCAAGGGCGAACTGCGCGGCGACGCCGTGCACGTGGAACTACGCGAGCCGGCCGGCCCGGTCGACGCCCACCTCCTGGAGACGGCACTCGGCGAGTTCGCGGGCGTGCGCGAGGCACGGCTGGACGGCCGCCGGCTCAGCGCCCGCGCCGACGACGGCGCCGCGGCCGTGCCGCACGTGCTCGCCGTCCTGGAGCGCGAAGGCGCCGCCGTCGCCTCCGTCACCGTCGCCCGGCCCTCGCTGGACGACGTGTACCTCCGCTACGCCGGGCGCCGGTTCGCCGACGCCGACACCGCCACCCCCGCGGCCGGGTCCGCGACCGTCCCCGCGCCCGCCGGAGGTGCCCGATGAGCGTCGCGCTCACCCAGACCTGGTACATGACGCAGCGTCATCTCATGGCGTTCTGGCGCCAGCCCGCGTACCTGCTCATCACCTTGGTGCAGCCGGTGATCTGGCTCTTCCTGTTCGGCGCGCTCTTCCGCCGCGTGGTGGAGCTGCCCGGCTTCGGCGGCGGATCGTACCTGGACTACCTCGTCCCGGGCGTGGTCGTGATGAGCGCGCTGTCCTCCAGCATGTGGGCCGGCATGGGCACGCTGGAGGAGATCGAGCGCGGCACCCTCAACCGCTTCCTCACCACCCCGGTCAGCCGCGCCGCGCTCATCAACGGCAACGTCGTCTCCCAGGGGCTCAGCACCGCCCTGCAGTCCGTCGCCATCGTCGCCCTCGGCAAGCTCGGCGGCGCCGACTACCCCGGCGGCGCCGTCGGGCTGCTGGTGCTCGTCGTGGCGTCGGTGCTGCTGGGCACGCTGGTCGGGGCGTTCTCCAACGCCATGGGCATGCTGGTGCGGCAGCGCGAGAGCATCATCGGCATCAACACCTTCCTGCTGCTGCCGCTGACCTTCCTGTCCTCCGCCTTCATGGCGCCCGCGCTGATGCCGTCCTGGATGCGGCACGTCGCCGACGTCAACCCGATGAACTGGGCGCTCGTCGCGAGCCGTTCCGCGATGGCCGACAGCCCCGACTGGGGTGCGGTGCTCACCCGCGGCGGCGCGCTGCTGGTGGTGGCGGTCGCCGCGGTCGGGCTGTCGACCCGCACCTTCCGCTCGTACCAGAAGTCGGTCTGAGACCCGGCCGGTACGACGACCGGGCGTGACCCCACGGCGGGGTCACGCCTGGTGCGTACGCGACGTCAGGAAGCGAGCGCCCGCGGCGGCTCCTGCTCCTCCTCGATGCGGCGGTTCCACTCGGGCTTGGAGGCCTGCCAGCCGTCCTCGTCGTGGCCGGTGCGCCAGTACCCCGAGATCGACAGCCGTTCACGCGGCACGCCCAGCTCGACGCGCAGCAGACGGCGCAGCTGCTTGACGAAGCCCGCCTCGCCGTGGACGAAGGCCTGCACGTCACCCGGCGGGAACTCCAGCCCGGACACGACGTGGAGCAGGGCCTCGCCCACCGGCCGGGAGCCGCGGTGCACCCAGGTGACCTCGGCGTTGCCGGGCGTGGGGAGCTTCTGCTCCTCCTCCGGGCCGGACACCTCGACGAACACCCGGGCGGGAGCGCCCTCGGGCAGCCGCTCCAGCGAGGCGGCGATCGCCGGCAGCGCGCTCTCGTCGCCCACGAGCAGATGCCAGTCGGCCGCGGAGCCGGGCGCGTAGGCGCCGCCGGGCCCGAGGAAGAGCACCTCCTCGCCGGGCTGGACGCGCGCGGCCCACGGGCCGGCCAGGCCCTCGTCGCCGTGGTACACGAAGTCGACCGTCAGCTCGCGCGCCTCCGCGTTCCACCGGCGCACGGTGTACGTCCGGATGCGCGGCCACTGGTCGCGGGGGAACTCGGCGCGGATCCGCTGGATGTCGAACGGCTCGGGGTAGCGCACGCCCTCGACCGGGAACAGCAGCTTGATGTAGTGGTCGCTGTACTCGCCCACGGGGAATCCCGCCAGGCCCTCACCGCCGAGGACCACGCGGATCATGTGCGGGGTCAGCCGTTCCACGTGCTGCACCCGCGCGCGGTTGAGCTGCGGCTTCCTGCGCACCGGACGGTCTGCCATGAGCACACTCCTCGCACTAAGTTAGGCAAGCCTAACCCATCTGGCCCGCCCTGTGCAGCCCGGTCTCGGAAAGATCACGAGATCTTCGAACACCGGTTCCGATCCGCCGTTCTCCGATTTTGATGGGACGGACGCGATCAGACGCTACCCGGGAGGCCGGCGCACATGGGTTCCGACACCGCCACCGCGATCACCGCAGGACCGCGCGGGGTGCCGCTGCTGGGGAACCTCCCGCAGTTCGCCAAGGACCCGCTCGCCTTCTTCACCGCGCTCCGCGAGTGCGGGTCCGGGCAGGTCACCTGGGCCATGGGCCGCACCCCCGCGCGCTTCCTCAATGATCCCGCGCTCATCGGGGAACTGCTCTCGGCCCGCGAGTCCACCTTCTCGCTGCCCGACCTCGGCTGGTCCTTCCGCTACCTGATGGGCGAGGGGGTCGTGGTGGCCAAGGGCGCCGACTGGCGCCGCAAGCGCTCCCTCGTCCAGCCCTCGGTACGGCCCAAGCAGGTGCGCGCGTACGCGGCGACCATGGCCGACTGCGCACGGGAGGTCGCCGACCGCTGGAACGGGGGCGAACGGATCGACGTGCGCCGCGAGATGACCGGGCTGACCCAGCGCATCGCCGTACGGACCGTGTTCGGCACCGACGCCGCCGTCCGCGAGGAGGTCATCGGCCGCTGCATGGACGCCGCCCAGCAGCAGATGGGCGCCGAGTTCCGCGGACTGGGCGCGATGCTGCCCGACTGGTTCCGCACCCCGGGGCGGATCCGCTTCAAGGCCGCCGTCGACACCCTCGACGCCGAGGTCGCCCGGATCGTCGCCGTCCGCCGTGAGGCCGGCGGCGAACGCGACGACCTGCTCAGCCGGTTGCTGGCCGCCGTCGACGAACACGGCGTCCCGCTCACCGACAGGGAGATCAGGGACGAGACCGTCACCCTCTACAACGCGGGGCACGAGACCACCGCCACCACCCTGACCTGGGCCTGGCACCTGCTGTCCCGCAACCCTCAGGCGCGTGAGGCGCTCACCGAGGAACTGGACCGGGTGCTCGGCGGCCGCACCCCGGGCTTCGACGACTACGCGGAACTGCGCTGGACCGAGGCCGTCGTGAAGGAGACCCTGCGCGTGCGGCCCACGGTCTGGCTCAACCTCGCGGTCGCGGGGGAGGGCGCCACCCTCGGCGGTGAGCCCGTCCCGGCCGGCACCCAGGTCTGGATCAGCCCCTGGGCCACCCACCGCGACCCGCGCTGGTGGCCGGAGCCCGAGGAGTTCCGCCCCGAGCGCTGGCTGGACGGGGCGCCCGACCCGGTCACCGACCACACCTGGTTCCCCTTCGGCGGGGGCACCCGGGCCTGCCTCGGCGCGCGCTTCGCGATGGTCGAGGCGGTGATCGTGCTGGCCACCCTCGGCAGCCGCTTCCACCTGGACACCGGCGACGAGGAGATCCGCCCCACCGTCGGCCTCACCCTCCAGCCCGACCGGGACGTCCTCGCCGTCACCCGGCCCGTTCCGGCCCCAGCACGCTGAGCAGCCGCTGCAGCGAGCCGCCCAGCCCCCAGCGCTCGGCCAGCGCGGCCAGCTCCTGAGGCCGGCGCGGCTCCCGCGGCAGCTGCGGGGTGAACTCCGGCAGCGGCACGTCGGAGGCCACCCGCACCACCTTGGGTGCGACGGCCACGTAGTCCCCGGCCTCCTGCAGCCGCTTGCGCTGCGCCGGGGTGACCTTCGAGGCGGGGTCGTGGGCGGCGGCCATGATCCCGGCCAGGTCGCCGTACGCCTCCAGCAGCTTCGCCGCCGTCTTCTCGCCGATGCCCGGCACGCCCGGCAGGCCGTCGCTCGGGTCGCCGCGCAGCAGCGCCAGGTCCGCGTAACCGGGGCCGTCCACGCCGTACTTGCCGCGCAGCCAGGCCTCGTCCACCACGTCCAGCGAGCCGACGCCCTTGAGCGGGTACAGCACCCGCACCCCGCGGGCGTCGTCCACCAGCTGGAACAGGTCGCGGTCACCCGTCACGATGTCCACCGGGCCGGGCGCCCGGCCCGTCAGGGTGCCGATCACGTCGTCCGCCTCGTAGCCGGCGACACCCACCCGGGCGATGCCCAGCGCGTCCAGCACCGCCTCGATCACCGGGACCTGCGGCGACAGGGTGTCCGGGACCTCCTCGACGTCCGAGCCGCCGGGGACCTCCTCGGCGACGCGGTGCGCCTTGTACGAGGGGATCAGGTCCACCCGCCACTGCGGCCGCCAGTCCGCGTCCATGCAGGCCACCAGGTCGTCGGGGGAGTGGTCGGCGACCAGGCGGGCGATGAAGTCCAGCAGGCCGCGCACGGCGTTGACCGGCGTGCCGTCCGGCGCGCGCACCGAGTCGGGCACGCCGAAGTACGCGCGGAAGTAGAGGCTGGCGGTGTCCAGGAGCATCAGGCGTCGAGTCACACGCCGATGATGCCGCACGCCGCCGACACCGTGACCTCCGTCACGGAACGGTTTGCCCCGCCCGGGTCGGGGCAGCCGCCGTCCCGGAGCGGGACAGGAGCGCTCCGCGACCTGCGTGCGGGGGCAGCCGGTCGTCCTCCCTACGACACGTGAGGTGTATGTGTACAGGCTGCAGGCAGAGCATCTGTACAAGGTGTTCGGTGCCGACCCCGAGGACGGCGTGCGCCGTCTGGAGGCCGGAGCCGGACGCGACGAACTGCGCGGGAGCGGTACGACCGCCGCGGTGATCGACGCGAGCTTCGACGTCCGCGAGGGCGAGATCTTCGTCGTCATGGGCCTGTCCGGGTCGGGCAAGTCCACGCTGCTGCGCACGCTCAACGGGCTGAATCCCCCCACCGCGGGGCGGGCGCTCTTCGACGGCCGGGACCTCACCGCACTCAGCGCCCGCGAACTGCGCCGCGTGCGCTCGCACGGCATCAGCATGGTCTTCCAGCACTTCGCGCTCTTCCCGCACCGCAGCGTGCTCCAGAACGCCGCGTACGGCCTGGAGGTGCAGGGCGTCGGCCGCAAGGAACGCGAGGAGCGCGCCGCGCGGGCCCTGGAACTCACCGGCCTGTCCGGCTGGGGCGACTCCTGGCCCGACGAGCTCTCCGGCGGCATGCAGCAGCGCGTGGGCCTGGCCCGCGCCCTGGCCACCGACGCCGACGTGCTCCTCATGGACGAGTCCTTCAGCGCCCTGGACCCGCTGATCCGCCGTGACATGCAGGACCAGCTGATCGAGCTGCAGCGCAGCCTGAAGAAGACCATCGTCTTCATCACCCACGACCTCAACGAGGCCATGCGCCTCGGCGACCGCGTCGCCGTCATGCGCGACGGGCGCATCGTCCAGATCGGTTCCCCCGAGGACATCCTGCTGCGCCCCGCCGACGAGTACGTCAGCTCCTTCGTGCACGACGTCGACCGTTCCCGCGTGCTGACCGCCGGCACCGTCATGGAGCCCCCGCACCGCCCCGACGCGGGCGACTGCCGCTGCGAGACGGTCACCCCGCGCACCGCGCTCGCCGACGTCCTGCCGGTCAGCGCGCGGGTCCCGCACCCCGTGGCCGTCCGCGACGAGGCCGGCGACGTGGTCGGTGTGATCGCCAAGGACCGGCTGCTGGCCGCACTCGGCGACCACGACGGACCGGTGACGCCGTGCACCGACGACACGGCGCAGGCGGCCGCCGCCCCGCCCGCGAAGGACGCCGCGCCCAGGGTGCCGGGCCGGCCGCGGAAGGAGGCGGCGCGTGCCTAGGCTGCCCCTCGGCGACTGGACCGACAGCGCCGTCACCTACCTGCGCGACCACTTCGGTCCGCTCTTCGACCTCATCAGCGCCGTCGTCTCCGGCATGTACGACGGCCTGGACGCCGTCCTGCAGGCCCCCGCGCCGCTGCTGCTCGCCGGCATCCTCGCGGTCCTCGCGCTGTGGCTGCGCGGTCTGACCGCGGGCGTGCTCTCCTTCGCGGGCTTGGCCGTCGTCGTCTCCGTGCAGCAGTGGGACGAGGCCATGGACACCCTGTCCCTGGTGCTGGTCGCCACCGTGATCACCATCGTGCTCGCCGTGCCGCTCGGCATCTGGTCGGCGCGCAACCGCACCGTCTCCGCCGCACTGCGCCCGGTACTGGACTTCATGCAGACGATGCCCGCCTTCGTCTACCTGATCCCCGGCATCTTCTTCTTCGGCGTCGGCCAGGTGCCCGGGATCATCGCCACCATCGTCTTCTCCCTGCCGCCGGGCGTGCGCATGACCGAGCTCGGCATCCGGCAGGTCGACGGCGAGCTCGTCGAGGCCGCGGAGGCCTTCGGCACCGCCCCGCGCAGCACCCTGCTGCGGGTGCAGCTGCCGCTCGCGCTCCCCACGATCATGGCGGGCGTCAACCAGGTGATCATGCTGGCGCTGTCCATGGTCGTCATCTCCGGCATGGTCGGCGGCGGCGGTCTGGGCGCCTCGGTCTTCACCGCCATCAGCCAGGTCGACATCGGCCTCGGCTTCGAGGCGGGCCTGTCCGTGGTCATCCTCGCCATGTACCTGGACCGCGTCACCGGCGCCCTCGGCACCCGGGTCTCCCCGCTGGGCCGGCGGGCGATGGCCGCGGCCGCCTCCCCGCGCGGTCTGCAGCTGTGGAAGTACCGCCCGCAGACCTCCGTCGCCGTCGTCGGCATCGTCGCCCTCGCCCTGGTCGCCGGCGGGGTGAACGTCTTCGGCGCCGCCGACGAGGGGACCGCCGTCCCCGAGGCCGACGACGTCGGCAAGGGCCGTCAGGTCGACATCGGCTACATCCCCTGGGACGAGGGCGTCGCCTCCACCTACCTGTGGAAGGAGCTGCTGGAACGCCGCGGGTACGAGCCGAAGGTCACCCAGTACGACGTCGGCGCCCTGTACACCGGCATGTCCGCGGGGCGGGTCGACTTCGAGACCGACTCCTGGCTGCCCGTGACGCACCGGTCGTACTGGGAGAAGTACAAGAACGAGCTGGACGACTACGGCTCCTGGTACGGCCCCACCTCGCTCGAACTGACGGTGCCGTCCTACGTCAAGGGCATCGATTCGCTGGCCGACCTCAAGGGCAAGGGCAAGCAGTTCGGCGGCCGGATCATCGGCATCGAGCCGGGCGCCGGGATGATGAAGATGCTCAACGACACCGTCCTGGACCGGTACGGCCTGGCAGGCGAGTACGAGGTCACCACCGGCTCGACCGCCAGCATGCTCGCCCAGCTCGACCGCTCCATCAAGGCGAAGGAGCCCGTCGTGGTCACCCTGTGGTCCCCGCACTGGGCCTACGACGAGCACAGTCTGAAGAAGCTGAAGGACCCGCTCGGCGCCTGGGGCAAGGGCGACGGCATCCACACCCTCGCCCGGGGCGGCTTCGCCGGCGACGAGCCGAAGGTCGCGAAGTGGCTCCGGGACTTCGAGCTGAGCGAGAAGGAGCTGACCGGGCTGGAAGGCGCCGTCCACAAGGCCGGCCAGGGCCACGAGCAGGACGGCGTCCGCGACTGGCTCGACGCCCACCCCGGTCTCACGGACCGGCTCGCCCCGGTCGGCTGACCGGACCCCGACCCCGGACGGCGCGGCACCCGGCACTTCCCCTCCCTCGTGCCGGAGCCGCGCCGTCCGGCCCTCCCCGTCCCGCGGGGATGGATACGGTGGGGGACATGACCCGTCGCGACTCCGGCCCCGCACGGCGTGTGGTCTCCCTCGTCCCCTCGCTCACCGAGGCGGTGGCGACCACGGCGCCCGCCCTGCTCGTGGGCGCGACCGACTGGTGCAACCAGCCGGCCGACCTGCGCGTCACGCGGGTACGGGGCACGAAGAATCCCGACATCGCGGAGATCGTGCGGCTCGCTCCCGACCTGGTGATCGCCAACGAGGAGGAGAACCGCGAGCCCGACCTCGCGGCGCTGCGCGCGGCGGGGCTGACGGTGCTGGTCACGGAGGTGCGCAGCCTTCCGCAGGCCTTCCGGGAACTGCACCGCGTCGTCGTCGAGGCCTGCGGCCTGCCACGCCCGGCCTGGCTCGACGCCGCGGAGAAGACCTGGGCGTCGCTGCAGCCCCCGGCCCACCCCCGCAAGGCCGTCGTGCCCGTCTGGCGCCGGCCGTGGATGGTGCTCGGCCGGGACACCTTCGCCGGCGACCTGCTGGCCCGGCTGGGCGTCGAGAACGTTTACGGGACCCACCAGGAGCGGTATCCGCGGGTGCCGGTCGACGAGCTCACCGGCAGCGGGGCGGACCTCGTCGTGCTCCCGGACGAGCCGTACCGGTTCACCGCGGAGGACGGGCCCGAGGCGTTCCCGGACATACCCGCGGCCCTGGTCAGCGGCCGTCACCTCACCTGGTACGGCCCGTCCCTGGCCGAGGCGCCGGCCGTGCTCGCCGCCGCCCTCGCCGGCCCCGCCCCCGCCCGGCGCGGCGGCTGACCCGGGGCGCCCGCGCCGTGGAAGCCCCCCGGCGCACGCGGGCCCGTGGCCGTCGCGTGCGCCGGGGAGGGACCTGGGGTCAGCCGCGCGCCACGGCCGTGAAGACCGTGCGCCCGGACCCGACCCGGTAGACGGCCCGGCCGTCCTGGACACCCAGGTACGTGGCGTGGCTCCCGGCGGCGGTGTAACGGCCGCCCGCCACCACGGGCAGCGCGACCGTCGCCGTCACGTTGACCGGCACCTCGACCGTCGTGTCCACCCCGTGCCGGTTCCGGCGCCAGTCGACGCCGACGGTGCCGCGCTCGGTCCACTGGCTGCCCGAGGCGTGGCTCACGCCCGAATCCGCCGGGGCGATCCGCACCGACGCGCCGCCCGGGCTGGTCACCGTGAGGCCGAGCACGCCCTCCAGCACCCCGACGACACCCGCGCCGCCCCAGCCGTGCGACATGCTCTCGCTGCTGCTCTGCGAGACCTGGCCGGGCGCGCAGTCACTGATCGAGCACCCCGGAGTCCACTGCTCCCACAGGAAGGTGCCGCCCTCGGCCAGGACCTGCGCGGGCCCGTCGGCGGAGGGATCGGTGAGGATCCGCACCAGCGTGTCCGGCCGGTCGACGACCCGCAGCGCCTCCAGCAGGGTCCGCAGCGTCATCGGCCCCTGCCGCATCCCCTGCCGGGACAGCTCCGCGCCCAGCGCGGCGTACTCCGAGGGTTCCGCGACGCCGTAGGCGACCGGGAAGCTCTGCGCGTGCTCGCCCTGATGCGCGATCAGGGCGCCGTCCGAGGACAGACCGTCCGACCACAGCCCGGTGCCGCCGTCGCGCAGCCGCTCCCGCATTGCCGCCGTCAGCTCGTCCGCGCGGCCGGCGTAGACGTCCCGGGTGGCGTGGTCGCCGAGCGCGTCGGCGGCCTCGGCCACCGACCGCATCGCGCCCACCCCGAGGGCGTTGACGACGGTGCGGTTCACGTTGCCGTCGGTGACGTAGCCGTACCGCATCGGGGCGGGCCAGTCGATGATGCCGTGCAGGTAGGCGCCGCTGCCGCCGGGCAGGTCGGCGACCAGACCGCGGTCGTCCACCGCCGAGGAGACGTAGTCGGCGACGTTGCGCATCACGGGCAGGGCCCGGGCGAGCAGTTCACGGTCGCCCGTGGTGCGGTAGTAGCGCATCACCCACTCGGGGAACATCTCGGTGTAGTCGGGGATGTCCCGCTTGGCGTCCCCGTTGGGGTAGACGGAGTTCAGGGCGCCATTGGGCCAGTAGCGGGCCTGGGAGTTCATGAAGGACTCGATGGCCTGACGGGTCAGGCTGCGCTCGCCCGACGCGGCCATCGTCGCGAACGACTCGTCCACGGTGTCGCCGAGGAACTGGCCCTTCTCACGGGTCGGGGTGTCCAGGAAGACGTTCTGCGCGGACTGCAGCGCCGAACGCTGCATCAGCGAGAAGACCTGGTCCAAGGTGCCGTCGCTGCTGCGGAACGTCGCGGGGTGGGCCGCGTCGGTGTTCTGGACGACGGCGGCGACGTCCCGCGTGGTCAGCTTCTCGCCCGGGTCGCTGATCTGCAGGTAGCGCCAGCCCCAGTAGGTGAAGGCCCGTGCGGTCTGCGGACCGTCCTTCTCGGTGTAGAAGAACCGCATGTTGCTGCCCTGGGTGTCCAGACCCGACGTACCCGCGCGGGAGTTCTCCACCCAGCTCGCGGCGGCGTGGTCCTTGCCCAGGGGACGGTCCAGGGTCACCGTCGTGCCGTCCACCGCGCTCACGGTGCGCATCTCGGGGTGCCCGGCGCCGTACCCCGTGGCGGGCGCGTCCACCACGATCTCGTCGCCGGCATGGACGTTCGCCGCGTTCGCCAACGTCACGGAGGCGTCCCCGGCCCGCACGGCGGCGGTCAGCGTGGAGTTGCTGCGCCGGTAGCTGGTGGTGAACGTCAGCTGCCGGCCGGCGGTGCCGGAACGCAGCCGTACCGAGGGCACCGCGGCGTACACCTTGCCGAAGTCGGCGAGGACGGTGCCGTCGGGCAGGTGCAGCAGCGAGACCGGGTGGACGGTCTCCTGCGTCAGGTGGGCCTGCAGCGCCGACAGGTGGGTGAAGGCGCAGGGGGACGAACCGCCCTCGTAGGGAGCGCAGTTGTCCGGGTTCGGCCGCGGGTGGGCGCCGATGACGGTGGCCGCGGCCCAGCCGGAGTCGTCGTAGTTGGGGGTGTTCCAGCCGGCCGGCTCGACCGTGGCGTCGTAGTACTCCACGCGGTCACCGGCGTCGCCGTTGCGGTAGGTCAGGGTCTCGACCCGCTGCGGCTCGTAGCGGTGGACCTTCCAGGTGCCGTCGGAGACCGCCACGTCGCGGGTGCCGTCCGCGTGCTCGACCACCACCTTGACCAGCAGCCCGGAGGGGCCCTCGGGGGCGTTCGGGCCGTTGGCCCGGCCCTGGCACTTGCAGGACCAGTAGTGCGTCAGCACGCCCACGGCCAGGTCCCGGCCCGCCTTGACGCCCTTGACGGCGGCGACGTCGTAGAAGCCCTCGCCGGCGTACTCGTAGGACGAACTGCGCTGCACGGTCTTGCCGTCGACGTCGACCTGCCAGTCGCCGGCGGCCGCGACGTACACCCGGGTGCCGACCACGGGGCTGCCCGCGGACACCCGGACGACCTTGCGGGCCGCCGTCCACTCGTTGCTCGCGTCGTTCCCGGTGGCGGGACGGCGGATCCACTGGGCGCCCGACCAGTCCTGGTCCGTGAGGCCCGTGCCGAAGGACGCACCGGTCGAGTAGGGCGAGGCCTCCCCCGCGCGGTCCCACGTCCGCACCTTCCACTGGTACGCCGTCCCCGGCGCCAGCGCGGGCCCGCCGTACGGCACCCAGGACTGTTCGGAACCGCGGACCTTGCCGCTGTCCCAGACGGTGCGGCCGCCGGGGACGCGCACGACGACCTGGTAGGCGGTCTGGGCCTCGTCGGAGTCGCTGTCGCGGGGCAGCCAGCCGAAGCGCGGCGCGGCGTCGATGGCGAGCGGGTCGGTGCGGTCGTCGACCGTCAGGCCGCCGGGGGCGCCCGGGGCGTGGTTGCGGGGCGCGTGCGCGTGGTCGGCGTAGGCCTGGGGCGTGGCGGCGGCGAGCGTCAGGCCGAGGGAGAGCGCGAGGAGGGTGAGGCGGCGGCGGGGGATGGGCGGACGTCGTTTCATGGACACCTCTCGGCGGGGTTAGAACGTTTCAATCCGCAGGCGTATGTTATTGATACGTTTCAATCCTGTGACCGGGGTGAGCCTAGGCAGGGCGCCGTTGCGCTGTCAACGCCCCTTCGTGTGCGGCGCCGTTGTGGTTGCGGGCGGCTGCGCCGGGCTGCCCGGTTGTTTGTGTGCGGGGTGTTCGCGCCTGTGGCGGGGTGCCCCCGCCCCAGGCG